>CALDKR010000259.1 GCA_937898095.1 uncultured Rhodoluna sp. | reverse complement strand
TCACGCCCCTCGACCAGCTCGAGGCCCATAAGTCGAGCAAGCAGCGTGTGTTAGAAATAGGCACTGTTATAAACACCTGGGGTCAACACAACAACGGTTGGGTCGGTCACGCCCGCTGGCGCGGCCGCGCGAAGTGCTGCCAGAAGGCGGTTCGGATACTCTCCGACCGGCTGAATGCGCATCTGCTGAAAAAGCTCGGGCAGAGTCTGGGCCATAACACGGCGGTTTGAAATAACGTATGAAACACCTGACGGCACGCGCACGTTGTCTTCAAGCACTCGCCAATCACCGGCCGAATCGCGAATTAGGTCGATGCCACTGACCTGCACGCGCACACCGTTTGCCGGGTCTATTCCGTGGGCTGCTCTGTGAAAATGCGCCGACGATGCAACCAACGCTGCTGGCACAACACCGTCGCGAATTGCGTTTTGCTGGCCATAGACATCGGCCAAAAAAGCCTCGAGCACTCGAACGCGCTGTTTGATTCCGGCCTCTAGCTGATTCCATTCAGTGCGCTCGATTACTCGCGGAACGGCATCGAGCGGAAAAGGTCGTTCTTCGCCAGCAAAGTCAAAGGTGACGCCCTGAGCAAGGTAAGAACTGGCGAGTGCCTCGGTTCGGCCACGCAGTTCATCCTGCGTCATTTTGGCGAGTGCCTCGTGAATCTTGCGATAGCTCGGGCGAGGCTTGCCACCCGCCGCAAACATCTCATCAAAAGCGACTTGCTTGCCCCCGGATTTGGCCGCATCTGAAACCGGGTATTGATCGAATAGATCTCCCATACTCAGAAATTACGAGCCGCTTGTTGCGTGGATGTTTCGACCGTGAGCCAAACGCGATAACAAATTGCCAAGAGGCTTGCAGGCTATATTCAGAATGTTCCCAGACTTCAAAACCAGACTGAAGCCATGACCAACCAGCTAGTGCTAACCAAGCCCGCCGCCACAGTGCGCCTGGGCAGCAAAAAGTTAGTCGAAATCAAACGAGCCCAAGATGTCATCGAGGGTCTCGCTTGGGCTTCGGTTGTCGCCGTCACCGTGATGTTCTTGCTCGACGGTGGCGCTGCAAACTTCAAAGACGTTCCGACCACACTCAACGCAATCAGTCGCCTCTCTTCACTAATCGGCACCGACTTGCTTTTGATCCACATGCTTTTGGTGGCTCGCGTGCCATGGATTGACAAGTTTTATGGCCACGACCGCGCAACCCTGGCGCACAAAAAACTTGGCAAGCCAGTGCTCTATTTCATCGTCGCTCACTTTTTAGCCTCGCTAATTAGCTTCGCCATCACCGAAGGCAAAAACGTTATCGCCACTTGGTGGTGGCTAATCACCGATGTTCCTGACATGCTCACCGCAACCATTGGTCTGTTGCTGATGGTGTTGGTGGTCGTGACTTCGCTCAACTTTGCTCGCCGCAAAATGAGCTATGAGGCCTGGTTCTTAGTGCACTTGCTTTCATATGCATCGGTTCTTGTGGCTGTGCCGCACATCTTCAGCACCGGCAGTGACATTGCCGGCAAGCCAGTGCAGACCATCTTTTGGGTCACTCTCTATCTATTCGTTGCCGGCAACATAATTTGGTATCGCGTTTTGAAGCCGCTGGTTGCGGCCCTTGCAATGAAGACTCGCGTTTCATCAGTTGTGCGTGAATCATCTGACACAGTTTCGATTTCGATCTCAGGCCGCAATCTTTCGAAACTGGGCGCTCAGTCTGGGCAATTCTTTGTGCTTCGCGTGATGACCCCGACTCAGTGGTGGCGTGCGCACCCGTTCTCGATTTCGGCCACCCCAACCGACTCGACCATTCGCTTCACCATCGGCAACCGAGGTGATGACACCGCACTGCTTCAGCAAATCAAGCCGGGCACTCGTGTGGTTCTAGAAGGGCCATACGGTGTGTTCACCGAAGAGCGTCGCAGTCGCGAAAAGGTTGTTTTGGTTGCCGCCGGCATTGGCATTCCGCCGGTGCGTGCGTTAGCCGAATCAATCGTCGCCCGCCCTGGCGATGTCACCGTGATCTATCGTGTTCGCAACGAAAACGACGCCAGCCTGTTGGCCGAAATGCGCGAAATCTGCCGCATTCGCGGTCACCGCCTGTTTGTGCTCGCCGGCCCTCGCGCCAGCAATTCATCATGGATGAGCGCCAACGGAACCGACCAGCCTGATCAGGCGCGACTAACCCTGATGGCCCCATGGGTTTCAGAATCAGACGTGTTTGTTTGTGGCCCACAAATTTGGACCGAGCAGGTTGTCAAGTCTGCTCTTCGCGCTGGCGCCGAGCCATCGCGAATTCACTCAGAGGAGTATGCCTGGTGAGACAGTCAACTAAATCAGTTATTGGAGTTCTAAGCCTTGGAGTTTTGGCATCAAGCTATTCACTCGGAATGGCTCACGCCAACGAGGGCCTTTCCTCTGGCTTGAGCGCATCAGGAACAACT
Organism: uncultured Rhodoluna sp.; assembly: GCA_937898095.1. Lineage (GTDB taxonomy): Bacteria > Actinomycetota > Actinomycetes > Actinomycetales > Microbacteriaceae > Rhodoluna. The sequence goes on along the minus strand of CALDKR010000259.1, from coordinate 5,719 downwards.
GCCGCGGGTTCGGGCTCAAGTTCTTCGTCAACGCCTTCGACCTCGAGCACCGACTCGACAGCAACGGGTTCTGCAACTCAATCGCCTAGCGCGAGCTCAACGGCGAGCTCTTCACCGAGTTCATCGTCAAGCGCAACGTCAACTTCATCTTCAAGTTCGTCGAGCACCGCAAACAAGGCAACTGCAAAGGCCACCGCCACAGCGACACCTAAAGCCACCGCGACTTCAACGCCGACCGCGACAAAAACCGCAACCCCGACTGCCACACCGACGCCAACCAAGACCACCGTACCCGCAGCCTCTAACCAGCAAACCGGCGATGCGATCTCTTATAAATACGGCACTTTCAAAATTCAAGTGGTCAAGTCTGGCAGCACCATCGCTTCGGTGAATGTGCTGACCGGAACCACTCGCGGTGGCCAATACGCCGCGATTATTCCTGAGCTAGTCGCAGCCGCAGTTTCAGCCAACGGATCGAACTTCGGCAACTACTCTGGAGCTACGTTCACCACCAACGCATTCAAGCAAGCCCTGGAGTCTGCTCTTGCCAAGTTCTAAACCTCGCGCCTGGGTCGCCAGCACATCTGTGCTTGGCTTGCTCAGCATCGCCGGCGCGTTTGGAATCAACATGGTTCTGAACCCGCCAACAACTTCATCGACCGTCAGCAACACAAACGCGACCCCGCAGACCGTTCAAAGCGATTCGATTAGCTATCGATATGGCGTGGTTCAAATTGCGGTCACAGCAACCGGCGGCAAAATCACCAATGTTGACATTCAAAATTCAACTTGCTCGCGCGGCTGGGAACAAGCTTTTCCGATGCTGGCCAGCGAGGCGATTGCAGCCAACGGCTCAAACTTCAGCAATGTCTCTGGCGCAACCTTCACTTCGTCGGCTTTCAAACAGGCCCTAGACAGCGCAATCTCGAAGCTTAGCTAGAAGCAAACGAACATGACTGCCGCCCTGCGCTTTGAGCACATCGAAGAATGCATGGGCACGGTCTTCAGGTTTGCCGGTCTGCGCCAAGTCGACGCCAGCGAACTTGAGTCGCTGATTCAAAAAGCCTGCGCGATTTTGCACGAAGCTGACCGAATTTTTTCACTTTATAAACCCGAATCGCCGCTGAGCAGACTCGCTCGCGGTGAGGCACGCGTTGCCGAGCTTGAGCCAGTGGTCTCTGAAATCTGGGACGCCTGCCAACTTTGGGATACCGAAACTGACGGCTGGTTCAGCGCATTCACGCCCGAGCGAATTTTTGACCCGAGCGGCTTGGTTAAAACTTGGGCTGCTCGAAATGCTGCGCGCGCACTGCTCGATGGCGGCCAAAGCGACTTCACGTTGAATGCCGGTGGCGATGTTTATGTTGCACCTGGCGCCAGCGAAGATCGCGATTGGCGCATCGCGATATCGACTCCGGTTTCAATCGCCTCTGCCGAAGCCGGCGTGCTCACCGTGGTTGACCTAAAAAACACCGGCATGAATTCGCTGGCCACCAGCGGAACAGCCGAGCGCGGCCAACACATTTGGAACCCGAAAAACTATGACTTCGCGAGTGCGGGTCAAGCCCTCGGGCCGAACGAAAAAATCGTGCAGGTCAGCGTGATTGCCAGTGATTTGGTCGAAGCTGATGTGCTGGCAACGGCATCATTTGCCGAAGGCATCCGTGCGATTGAACGCCTGAATGCGCGCACCAACGTTGAGGCTCTTTTTGTGACCGACACCGGTCAGTTCGCGGCCACCGATGGCTTTTTGAATATGCTGGCTAAATAATCACCAAATGCGCACGCGGTCGGCTGGGTCGAGCCAAAGTGCATCGCCCGGCTTGACATCAAAGGCCTCATAAAAAGCATCGACGTTGCGCACAATCTGATTGGTTCTGAACTCTGCCGGTGAGTGCGGGTCGGTCGCCAAACGCTGAATCATCGCTTCGTCACGGCCAACGCTGCGCCATGATTGCGCATAAGCCAAGAAGAATCGCTGGTCGGGTGTGAAGCCGTCAATCATCTGCTCGGTGTCAGAACCACGCTCGGCCTGCGCCATTTTGAACGCCTTGTATGCAATGGTCAAACCGCCCAAGTCACCGATGTTCTCACCGACGGTGAAGGCGCCATTGACCTTGTGCTCATCGCCAAGTTGCAACGGTGAAAGCTCGTCATATTGTGAGATGAGTGCTTGGGTCAGCTTGTCGAACGCAGCGCGGTCTTCGTCTGTCCACCATGAAACAAGCTCGCCATCGCCGTCATATTTCGAACCCTGGTCGTCAAAGCCGTGACCGATTTCGTGGCCGATAACAGCACCGATGGCCCCAAAGTTCATGGCCATGTCGTTGTGCAGTGAGAAGAACGGCGGCTGCAAAATTGCCGCCGGAAAAACAATCTCGTTGAAGCCCGGGTTGTAATAGGCGTTGACGCTCTGCGGTGTCATGAACCACTCATCGCGATCAAGCGCAGAACCAATCTTGGCGAGTTCGCGATCGTGCTCGAGGGCGTTTGCGTGGCGAACGTTGCCAACCAGGTCGTCGGGGCGAATCACCAGCGAGCTGTAGTCTCGCCACTTCTCTGGATATCCGATTTTCGGAGTGAACTTAGCAAGTTTTTCTAACGCCTTGACTTTGGTGGTTTCGGTCATCCAAGGCAGCTCTTTGATGCTTTCGCGATAGGCGCGAATCAGATATTCGACCAGTTCATCCATGGCCTGTTTTGCAGCTGGGCCAAAGTGCTTTTCGACATAGATCTTGCCGATAGCCTCACCCAGCGAACCTTCGACCAAAGAGACACCGCGCTTCCAGCGGGCGCGGTTCACCGGGGTGCCGCTGAGCTTGGTGCCATAGAACGCGAAGCGCTCGTTGACGAAATCGTCGCTCAACAGGCCGGCCGATGAGCGAATCACGTTCCAGGCCAACCACGCCTTGATTGCGTGCAGGTTGTCGTGGTTATAGACACCAGCAAGACCCTCGAAGAAACTCGGCATCATCACAACGGCTTCAGCCAAAACCTTTTCAGAAGCCTTGCTGTGCTCAAGCCACAGGTGCCAGTCGAATGTCGCGGTCAACTCGCGCAGGTGAGCAAAAGCGGTCAGGTTATAGGTTGCCTCGGCATCGCGCGATGCAACAACATCCCAGTGCAATGCGGCGAGCGCGGTCTCAAACCGCATAATCTCGGCGGCTTCAAGTGCGGCCGCATCTGCCGACCAACCGGCAAGAGTGAGCATCTGAGCAATGTGCGGCACATAGGCATCGCGAATTTCAGCGTGCTTTTCTTCGCGATAGTAGGCCTCGTCTGGCAGGCCCAAGCCACCCTGATAGAGGTGCACGATATAGCGGTCTGGTTGACCCGGGTCGTTATCGATATAGGCGCTAAACAAGCCCGATATGCCATTGCGGCCCAGCGAACCAAGCAGGGCGGTTGCGTCATCAAGCGTGCGGATGCTGCCAATTTGTTGCAGGTCGCCAGCAATCGGTGCGGCACCGAGCTCGTTGGCACGCGCCTCGTTCATGAACGAGTTGTAGAGGTCGCCGATTTGCTGAGCGACGCCCGGGGTTGGGGTGGCCGCAGCCTCGAGAAGAATCTGCTTCACGGCCTCTTCGCTGGCGTCGGCCAAAGCGTGAAATGAGCCATACATCGATTTATCTGCGGGAATCTCAGTGGTGGCCATCCACTCGCCATTGACGTGGCGAAATAGGTCATCTTGGGCACGGATGGTTTTGCTGAAGGCGGCTAGTTCGAGGCCAGGCTTGATTGTCATTGCTTCAGCTTAAAAGGTGTGAGCCGGTTAAAACTGCGACTGCTCTAAACCGGTGCCCAAAAGCTAAACTTGGCTTGTGGATCTAAAAAAAGTCATCTTGTATTACGGCTTCGCCCCGGTCGCAGACCCTGTGGCAATGAAGCTTTGGCAGAAAACCCTCTGCGAGTCTCTTGGCCTAAAAGGCCGAATTATCGTTTCTAAGCACGGCATCAACGGCACCCTGGGTGGCGACATGATGGCGCTGAAGAAGTATGTTCGCGCAACCAAGGAATATCCGGGTTTCGGCAAAATCGATTTCAAATGGTCAGATGGCGACGGCACCGAATTTCCGCGTTTGTCAGTCAAGAACCGCGCCGAACTGGTTGCTTTCACCTCACCAGACGAAATCAAGGTTGAAAAGTCTGGCATCACCAACGGCGGCAAGCACCTAAAGCCAGCCGCAGTTAACAAGCTGGTTGAAGAGCGTGGCGACGAAGTTGTTTTCTTCGATGGTCGCAATGCCTTCGAGGCCCGCATCGGCAAGTTCAAGAACGCAATTGTTCCTGATGTCGAAACCTCACACGACTTTATTGGCGAGCTTGAGTCAGGCAAATATGACCACCTCAAAGACAAGCCAATCGTGACCTATTGCACCGGCGGCATTCGCTGCGAGATTTTGTCAGCCGTGATGATCAACCGTGGCTTCAAAGAGGTTTATCAAATCGATGGCGGCATCGTTCGCTATGGCGAAACCTTCAAAGACAAGGGCCTATGGGAGGGCTCGCTCTACATCTTTGATGACCGCATGGTTCAAGACTTCAGCGACGAGGCCAAAGTCATCGGTGTTTGCGAAGCCTGTGAAGGGCCGACCAACTCATTCAGAAACTGCTCGAACCCAGGCTGCAAAGACTTGGTTCTGCTTTGCGACGAATGCTATGCAAACCCAGCGCACTCTGAGCACAAACCAACTCACACTCGCGGCAAACGCCACGCAGAGCAGGTTGGCTAGCCACAACGCTTAACGCAAAAACCCCCGGGGCTTGGTTGCCCGGGGGTTTTTGCGTTACAGGAGAGGTAATGAAGGGTGATGCAATGATGAAGTTTGAATCTGTTGGCTCGGCAGGAGCCGGGCTGAGGTCAGATTAGTGACGACCCTTGCCCTTCTTTTTGCCTAGCTTCTTGCCCTGGTCGTCGCCGAAGTTAACCTTGTCGCGAACTGAGCCAGAAACTTCAGTGGCTTCGTCGTGAGCTGGCTTCTCAGGCTTGACCTGAGCAACAGGCGCAACATAGGTGCTGGTTAGAGCAACTGATGAGGTCTGCGTTGCAATGCCATTAGCTGCAACAGTCACGGTGACTAGAGAGCCTGCGCCGCCATTCACTGGGTATACAGCGAGCTTGGTGGTGGTGCCCGCAGCGCCGCCGCGAACCACAATTGAGCCAGCTAGATCGGTGCCGGTTAGGGTGCCTGGGCGAACGCCCACGACAACTGCACCGGTGGTTGGCGCAGTTGCAGGTAGCTCAGTTGCTGCTGCATCAAGCACATAAACGTTGAACTTCGCGCCACGGGCTGCTTCGCCTGCGGTGGTCACGGTGGTCGGAATGCCGGTCACTGAAACTGGAACTGCGACTGCAGCTGCGAAAACGCGAGGAGCCTTGGTGGTTCCTGAGCCGATAGTGCCGATGGTTGAGGTGGTGCCTGAGTCAGTGCTGGTTGCTGCGAATGAAGGAGCGGCAAATGACAGGGTTAGCACGGTTGCCAATCCAGCTGCGGCGACTGCCACCTTCTTGTTGTTCTTGATCATTTTGGTTCGTCCTTTTCTGTTGGGTTCAGGTACAAAATCCAAGTTAGAAAAGATTGCAAATCAAAGTCGCAAAACTCAGGATGCTCTGTTTGATTTATCAGGAAACTGCCAGCTTTCTAATGTCGGCCGATTTGCGCTAAAACCGCATGCTTTCGGGATGAAAGCTCTCAATAAGGGGCTTAAAGAGATCGGA
>CALDKR010000258.1 GCA_937898095.1 uncultured Rhodoluna sp. | reverse complement strand
AAGTGGCTCGATGAATCAGCCCCTAAGGGAACCGGATTTCTCAGTGATCTGGCTGCGCGCTGGGAGGCAGAGGCGCTGTTAGCACCATCAGAAGTTCGCGTTGTTTTAGTCAGAACCACTATGGTCATGAGCCGCAAACTCGGTGCACTGGGGCGGTTGCTGCCGCTGCTAAAGCTCGGAGTGGGCGGCGCACTCGGTTCTGGCAAACAGTGGTGGGCTTGGATCTCACAGGTTGACGAAGCTGCGGCCATCATTCACCTAATAAATTCGCCTGAAGCAGCTGGCCCATTTAACTTAACCGCACCCGAACCGGCGACCTGTGGTCAGATCATTGGCGCACTGGCCAAGCAGCTCAATCGCCCAGCGCTAATCAAAGTGCCGGCTTTTGCTCTAAATCTTTTGATTGGGGAGGCGGCTAAGGAATTGCTGCTGTGCAGTCAAAAGATGACCTCGACCAAACTCGAATCAACCGGATTCAAATTCACCCATCCCGATCTCAAATCGGCGGTTCGCTGGGTTGTCCGCGGATAAAAAAATCCCCACCGTCGCAAGAGCGAGGTGGGGATTTTTTTATTTAATTATTTTGCAGCTGGCTTCTTTGCAGCGGCTTTGGCAGCTGGCTTAGCAGGGGTCTTTGCAGCTGGCTTCTTTGCAGCGGCTTTGGCCGCCGGCTTAGCAGCGGTCTTTGCGACTGGCTTAGCAGCGGTGGTCTTCGCTGCAGGCTTTGCGGCCGGCTTAGCTGCCGGCTTTGCAGCTGGCTTTGCTGCGGTCTTTGCGACTGGCTTAGCAGCTGGCTTAGCAGCGGTCTTTGCGGCTGGCTTAGCTGCGGCTGGCTTAGCTGCGGCTGGCTTGGTAGCTGGCTTTGCAGCAGCAGTGCGAGCAGCTGGCTTCTTAGCTGCTGGCTTTGCAGCAGCAGCTACCTTCTTCTCAGCGGCGTCAGCGGCCTTGACTACGGTTTTTGCAGCGGTCTTGGTGACCTTCTGAGCAGTCTTGCTAGCAGCCTTGACTGCGGTAGCGGTTTTCTTCTCAGCAGTCTTAACGGTCTTTGCAACAGTCTTCTCGGCCTGCTTCGTAGCGGCGACAATCTTCTTTTCTGCTTCTGCAGTGGTCTTTGCTGCTTCTTCTACAGCTTCGGCAACAATTGATTTTGCGTCTTTGGCTGCAGTGTCAGCAACCTTCTTTAGGCTTTTTGCATTCTTGCTGAATAGCTTCAATGCTCGGTTTAGAACACCCACGTCGACTCCTGATTTAGTTTGGGATTACTTTGAAACTTTACCGCCCTAAGGCAATAAAAGGCGTTCAAATGTTGGCGATTGCGAACTGTTAACCAACCGAACGTCGGCGTCGCATAATCTCGTTCAGATCTTCGCTCGTGAATTCTGGTGCTTGCTCGACTTTTGCGACGCTCGAGATTTCGATAACTTCGGCCGACTCGGGCAATTGCAGTTCGCCTACCGGAACAAGCTGGTCCGGAAGCGGGCGTCTTTCCCAGGCGCGAGGGTCAACTTGAGTTGCCGCCTCTAGAGAGGCTGCAACTGCTTCGACTCGCATCTTGTATGAGAGTCTCGCTGCTGTTTCGCCTCGAGATTTTGCTGAGATTTCAAGCAGCGATGCTTGGCTTTGCGCTGCACGCAACGAAATTGTGGCAGTAATCAGCGCGAAGGTTGCTGCGATTGCAAAACCAACCCAAAATGTTGGCGTTGACAGTGCGGCGAATGCAAGCGCCAGCGAAGTCAGTGTTGCAATGGCAGAGAGCGCGCCAGTTAGCCTGCGAGTGGTCGATAGACGAGCGCTTCGCGATGCCATTTTGGTGCCAGCTAGAACTGCACCGACCTGCTT
>CALDKR010000257.1 GCA_937898095.1 uncultured Rhodoluna sp. | reverse complement strand
GTGATGTACTCCCAAGTAATCATTATGGGCATCCTCTCAGGGTTGTCGGGTAACCTTGATTCTATGTCTCGTAACAAGCCCGAATCGCTAGGCCGCGGTCTTTTCAAATTTGTAGGACTCTCGGTTATTGCCGGAGTTTTGGGCATCGCCCTACTTGCGCCAACCGTAATCATCGGTGGTTTTGCGGCATCTGCGGGCATCTCGGTCTTTGAAAACCTGCCTGACTACATCAAGCCGGTGAATGCCTCACAGGCTTCGACTCTTTATGCCACCAAAGATGGCGAGCAGGTAGTTTTGGCCAAGTTTTATCACGAAAACCGCATCTCGGTGAACTACAACGACATCTCGCCAAATGTGCGAAACGCTGTTATTTCAACCGAAGACCCGCGCTTTTTTGAACACGGCGGCATCGACTTTATTTCGCTATTTCGCGCGGCGGCAACCAACGCGGCAATGGGTGGCGGTGGCCCGGGTGCATCGACCATCACCATGCAATATGTGAAGAACTCGTTGGTTGAGGCGGCAAACCTAAGCGGCGACAAAGCGGCTATCGAAGCTGCAACCGCAACCACCATCGACCGCAAGCTTCGCGAAATGCGCCTGGCGGTTGCGCTTGAGCAGGTTGCGACTAAGCAAGAAATTCTTGCCGGCTATTTGAACCTTGCCTTCTTCGGCAATCAGATCAACGGCATCGAAGCTGCGGCCAACTACTACTTCGGCGTGAAAGCTGCAGATCTAGATATTCCGCAGGCAGCGCTTCTCGCGGGCATGCTCAAGTCTCCAAATGACTACAAGCCTGACGACCCTGCCAACCTTGACCGCGCCAAGAGCCGCCGCAACTATGTGATCGACAACATGCGCGACGCGGGATACATCACCGGCGCGCAAGCAAGCGAAGCAAAAGCCAGCGACATCAAGGTGAACCTAACCTCGAGCCCAAGCGGCTGCGAAGCGAACCAAACCGCAGCATATTTCTGTGACTATGTGGTCTGGACTATTCGAAACAACCCAGAGTTTGGCGCAACCCCTGAAGACCGTGAAATGTTGCTTCGCCGCGGTGGCCTAGAGATTCACAGCACCCTCGACCTAACCCTGCAGGCCGCTGCCCGCAAGGCAACCATGACCTGGGCGCCAGCAGAAGATCCAAGCCAAATTGGTTCAGCAACCGTTTCGGTTCAAACCGGCACAGGTCGCATTCTGGCAATGACCCAGAACCGCGTTTTTGATCAGACCGACAACCCGCCAATCGGCCACACTGCGGTCAACTATTCGACCGACAAAGAATTCGGTGGATCAAGCGGATTCCAAACCGGTTCGACATACAAGATTTTCACGTTGGCCCAGTGGCTGACCAATGGTTTTCACCTAATGGATCACGTTGACGGTCGAGTAAAACAGTGGGCTGCCGACGACTTCAAGTCGCGCTGTGAGGCAGTTGGCGCCGCCTGGGCACCCAACAACATCGTGAAAGAACCAGAAGACTTGACCGTTGTCGCCGCGACAGCGATGTCAGTGAACACTGCTTTTGCAGACATGGCTCATCAACTTGATCTTTGCGACATTCGCGACACTGCCATGGCCTTCGGCGTGCATCGCGCCGATGGCAACCCACTGCAGTATGGCCCGGCTTCGATCATCGGAACCAACGAATTGGCACCACTCACAATGGCTGGCGTGATGGCTGCGGTTTCAAACAAGGGTGTCTATTGCACTCCAATCGCAATCGATAGCATCACCAAACGCTCAACCGGCGAAACGCTAAAGGTTCCGACCTCGGTCTGCAGCCCGGCGGTCACACCAGAGGTTGCCGCAGGCATGACCTATGCGATGCAACGCGTAATCAGCGGCGGAACCGGTGGCGCATCAGGCACTGGCGACGGCACTCCCCTGGCCGGCAAGACCGGAACAACCGACTCTGGCGTTCACACCTGGATGACCGGTTTCTCAACCGCAGTTGGCACCGCCACCTGGGTCGGAAACGTTTCGGGCAGCAAGTCTCTCGCGGCATACAAGCTAAACAACAAGGCAGCCAACACCGTGCGTCACGACATTTGGCGCACCACAATGCAGACCGCCAACAAGCTTTATCCGGGCACTAACTTCGACGCACCGCCAAAAGAAATGATTGGTGCGACAATCGTCAACGTGCCGCAGACCACTGGCCTGACCCCAGATGCAGCGACTCAATTGATTGAAACCGGCGACCTCAACGCAAAGATTCTGCAGGCTCGCGTGACCTCTTCGGCACCGGCCGGCACCGTCGCCTACACCAGCCCTAAATTTGGCTCGTCGATTCCGCGAGGCACTCAAGTCAAGATCTACATAAGCCGAGGCGGCAAAGCTGCCAGTGCGAGCGTGCCTGATGTTGCCGGGCTGACCGTTGCTGCTGCCAAAGCTAAGTTGCTCGAGGCCGGCTTTGCTGCAGTGAGCGAGCCACAACCATCGCAAACACAGTTCTTTGTGAAGTCTGACACCGTTCCGAAGGGCAACGTTATCGGCACCGACCCAGCGGCTGGCACGGCATCGAGCTCTAACGCGGCAATCCTTCTGATCATCAGCACCGGCCCATAAGCAGTTTGATTTAACTGCCCATGGATGACCTTTCGGCATTTACAGTTTTTGGCCTGTCGCTGGCTGGCCTAGCAGCTCTGGTTCTGATCTGGGCCACGCTGATTGAACGAAACGCCTATGTGGTTCGCCGCGAATCACTGCGCATTTTGCCCCGAGACTCTAAGCCGATTACTGTGCTGCACATTGGCGACATTCACCTTGCACCCTGGCAAAAACGCAAGCAGCGCTGGGTGGCTGGGCTCGCGAAACTGCAGCCCGACCTTGTGGTGAACACCGGCGACAACCTTGGCCACATCGATGCTGTCGAACCCGCGCTGACTGCCCTTGCGCCACTGATGAAGTTTCCAGGGGTTTTTGTAAACGGGTCAAATGACCTGCGCGCTCCGGTTCCGCGAAATCCTTTTGAATATCTTCGCAAGCCTTCAGAGCGCAGCGAGGGGCCAGAGCTCGACACCGCGAAACTGCACGCAGGATTTCGCGCTGCGGGTTGGTTGAACCTAAACAATCGAGAGGGCCTGTTGAGCATCAATGGGCTCAAACTCGGGTTCATCGGTGTCGATGATGCGCACGACGACCTTGACGATCTTGAATCGCTCAGCTTTCAACGCAATCGACTTGACGGTTGCGGTTTAGTGATCGGCGTGACTCATGCGCCATATTTGCGAGTGCTCGAATCGATGACAACTCACGGTGCTTCGCTAATTTTTGCTGGGCACACCCACGGCGGTCAGGTTTGCGTTCCGGGTTTTGGTGCACTCACCACAAATTGTGATTTGCCGGTGAAGTTTGCCAAGGGGCTGAGCAGCTGGGCTTTTGGCGGGCGTCACTCGGTCTTGAATGTTGTCGCCGGCCTTGGGCACTCGATTTATGCTCCGGTTAGGTTTGCTTGTCGACCAGAAGTGCGACTGCTGACTCTGTTGCCACGCATTTAATAATGACGAGGCGCTTGCATCGGCTAGTTGCCGAGCGCCCAGACCTCAGGGCCAAGTGCGATGTATTTGCCATCTTCGTTTTCGCAACGAGCAGTGATGTCTTCGACATAGCAGTTGAATGGGGCGACGGTTAGCTTTTGACCGCTGGCCAAAACTTTGGCATTGGTTGGGTCGGCATAAGAACCGCCCATGCAAGGAAACTCTGCGGTTTGACCGGTTTCAGGCTGGTTGGCCCATAGACGCACTTGATAGCCGAAGCTGTAATCGCAGCTGGCCGGAACCGGAATGGTTGGATAGCTGGCAGCGGCTTCGTTGTGCTCGCAGAGCACGAAACCTGATTCTGGACTGATCGAACACCAAGTCGGACCCTCGCCCACTTTGAAAATAAAGTCGCCGAAGCCATCGCTGTAGATGGCTGGATCAGCCTCTGGTAGACCTGCTGGGGCTGCATCAGGAATTAGCGCGGGGTCAGGGGTTGGGATTGCCTGAACCGAATTGTCAGGGTTCTGTGCCCC
>CALDKR010000256.1 GCA_937898095.1 uncultured Rhodoluna sp. | reverse complement strand
CGATTGCCACAATTGACGCGTCGCACTATCCGGGCAAGAGTCTCGTGTTGTCAGCTGAAAATTGTGCCCTAATCAAGAAATCGACAATCTCAGCCGGGCGATTTGTTCTAAGCCAAACCGACAACCGCATTTATTACATCGACAAATTCAAGCGCCGCCCGGTGCTTGATGAGGCGACCTATCAGGCGCTCAAAGGCACTCAACCCGATTATCTGAAGATCGGTCCGTATCTGACCTCGACCATTGCACTCGGAGCTGAGATGACTTTGCCAACGGCAACGCCATCGCCTTCGTCTAGCAGCTCTAGTGCGACACCAAGCCCCTCGCCGACCCCTAGCGCCTAGCGCCCAGCTAGCGTCAACAACCCTTTCAGGCTGGCAAAAAACCGGGCTCGCTTTGAAGATCGGCCGCGAGGTTCAAGCACATCATCTGGCTCATTTGCCTTCGCAGCAAAAATAACCAGCATCACCCAGCCGATTTCAATCAGCATGCGACTCTCGACCAGCGCCTGCACCAGCAATCCGATGAAAAGCAAAATTGGCCAAAGATAAAGCGAGCTGGTGTGGCGCACGGCCAAGCGCCAAAGCGGAATAAAAGTAAACAAAATTAGAAGTCCAAAAATGAGCAGGCCGATGACTCCGAGCTGAAGCCAGACATCTAAGAACGCGTTGTGCGCCTGGTAATACGGCACGTTGTTGATGACCACAAGACCCTCGTATGGCTTGACGCCAGGAACCCAGTGACTGATCCAGCCCCAACCTAAAAGTGGTCGATCTTCGATCAGCGCGAGCACGAGTTTCCAGATTCCGGTGCGGCCGGTCATGTCGGGGCTCTTGCCGAGCAAATCAAAAACTTCACGGCGAAACAGCAAAATCACGGCCGCTGTTGCCGCTGCGGCAGACCATGCAAAACGATAGTAGCGATGTCTAATCTCTTTAGGTTTGCCCTCGGCTGCAATCGAAACAACTGCCGACACTGCCACTGCGGCTAGCGCGAAATCTATGCCCGAAGAGCGAGCCAACGCCACAGCACCCAGCGCCAAACCAAGGCTCACAATGCTGATCCATCTAGGTGCACCGATGATTGCGTATTCCACCGCGAACACAACAAGACCAATCATCGCCACATAGGCCAAAAGGTTCGAGTTGCCGACGATTCCTTGAATGCGCTGACCATCAAATAGGTGCCCTTGTGTCCAGAGAAAAGCTGATGCCGGGGGAGTGTCGCCCGAATAATTTTTGAAGATTGGCTCGATGGGCCCGCGAACAACAAGTGCGGCATACAGTTCAAATATCAGTGAACCGCCGAGTATGAACCTCACCACATCGGCAAAAACTTTGAGCAGGTGACGCCAGCTAAATAGGCCCGCAAAAAATAAACCTGCAATGGTGGTCGCCAATTGAACAAAGCTCGCGCCAACAGTCAGTGCTTGATAGAAAGACCAAATCGAACTCAGCAGCATCCAGCCGAGCAAAACCCAAAGCGTTGTTGGTGCTAGGCCAAAAACCCGAGCGGGCTCATTTTTGATGATTAGCGTCAAGGCGCCGGCAAACAGCACTGCCAAAATCGCGATCCAGCCGCCCCAGCCAACGCTATAGCGCACAGCATCGCCAGCCATAAGAACAAAAAGCATCGCATAGCCCAAATAGGTTTTGGTGCGATAACCAGGCTCGCGAGTGTTGAACACAACACGGATGGGCTGGGTCAGCGGATGCATGAATACCTTTATCTGACGGTTTGAGCCTTTAGTCTATTTAGGAACTTGCCGATGTTTTTCAACCGCAGATTGGGTGGCGTTTTGCTTTTCAAAATCACAAACGTTGCTCGTGATTATGCCTGGGGATCAAAGACTCTCATCGCCGACTATTTCAAAATTGCCCCAACCGGCAGGCCAATGGCCGAAATCTGGTTCGGCACGCACGCAGGCTCTCCGGCAAAAATCGATTCAGGAGCCACCCTGCGTGAGGCAATCGGCCACGACCTGAGTTTCTTGCTAAAGATTTTGGCGGCTGAAACTCCACTGTCGATTCAAGCCCACCCAAACTCACAGCAGGCATTCGAGGGTTTTGCCCGCGAGAACGCGGCAGGCATCGATCTGCACTCGCCAATTCGCAACTATAAAGATGCTCATCACAAGCCAGAGATGCTGGTTGCACTGACTGAATTTCAGGCACTGTGCGGTTTCAAATCGGCAGCCGCAATCGATGCGATGCTCGCCGATTTCGCCGAAATTCCTAGTTTGTCTGAGACCTTCAAATCAACCGCTTCGTCTTGGCGCGAACTGCTTGCCGAAAGCGGGCTGGCTGCTTTGGTGGCCGATGTTTTGTCGCGCCGCGACAACTTTTTGGGGTTCACAACTGAGCTGGCTGGATTGGCTGAATTCGAAGGCCAGTATGAACTTGCTGCCAAGCTCAATCAGCTTTATGCCGGCGACCCCGGTGTGTTTATCGCCATGCTGATGAATCACGTTTGGCTTGAGCCTGGGCAGGCAATCTTCTTGGGCGCTGGTGAAATTCACGCCTATCTTTCGGGCCTTGGCGTTGAGATTATGGCTGCCTCTGACAACGTGCTGCGCGGTGGCCTGACCGAAAAACACATCGATGTCGACGAGTTGGTGTCGATTTTGAAATTCGAACCAACCGCCGCAGCGGTTGTTGAGCCGGTTCAGGTTTTGCAAGGGGTTTATAAATACAGTGCGCCGGTTGATGACTTTGCGCTGTTGCGAGTCGATGTCGACGGTGAAATTAATTTGCCACTCGACCAGCTGCCTGCCGAATCGATCGCACTAGTCACCGAAGGATCGATTTCAATGTCGGCTGATGACGGAGGCAAATTGACTCTGAGTTCAGGCCAGGCTGCCTATCTAAACAATTCTGGCGAACTCAAATTAGCCGGGTCAGGCACCGTTTTTATCGGTGTCGGATCTAGGGTTAGTTAGCAGCCCGCCAAGCAGACTCAACAATCTCGTCAAGGTTGTGTTTGGCCACCCATCCGAAGCTCTGCTGAATGCGCTCAACCTTGGCACAAAGGCTCGGTGGGTCACCCGCGCGGCGAGGCTCGACCACGTGCTCAAAATCAATTCCGCTAGCCTTGCGAATCGCGTCTAGAACTTCGAAAACCGATGAACCGCTTCCGGTTCCGACATTGAATGTTGAGTGTTTTTGGTCTGTGCTGTTCAGATATTCAAGGGCACTGATGTGGGCCTCAGCCAAATCGAGCACGTGAACATAGTCTCGAATGCAACTGCCGTCTGCTGTCGGATAATCGTCGCCAAAAACCACAGGTTTTTTGTCAGCTTTGATGGCGTTGATCACAATCGGAACCAGGTTGGCCACCGCAGTGTCAGCCAGGTCGTTCCAGCCGGTGCCAGCAACGTTGAAGTAGCGCAGATTGACTGACTTCAACCCCCAAGCCGTCTTGGCATTTGCCGCCATCCACTCGCCGATGAGCTTGGTTTCACCATAAGGATTGATTGGCTTGCAGTCGTAGTCCTCGTCAACCGCGTCAACGTTCGGAATACCGTAGGTGGCTGCACTAGATGAAAAGACCAGATTTGTAACATTTTGCAAACGCATGGCAGACAAAAGGTTGGCCATTCCACCAATGTTTTGCTCGTAGTACCACTCTGGGCGCTCAACTGATTCGCCAACTTTTTTGCGGGCAGCGAGGTGGATCACCGCAGTGACGCCGTGTTCTCGAATCGAATTTGAAAGCGTTTCGACCGCATTTGGCGCCGCGAGGTCAAGATTTATAAGGGCTGCAGAGCCGACTCTTTCGATGAAGCCGGTCGACAAATCATCGACAATCAAAACGTTTTGGTTGGCTTGCTGAAGAAGTCGAACAACGTGTGAGCCGATGTAGCCGGCACCGCCGGTAACCATGATTGTCATGCGGTCAGTTTACTGTCGCCGATAAGGCTCAATTTGCGCTTGAGGGTTGGTCAAAATCCAACTTGACAGAACCTGAAGAACACCGATGTAATTACAACCACGGAATTCATTCGTTGAAGGTCAGCGAATGTTCGAATCTCTTATGGGGCGGATTAGGAATTAGTTATGGAAAGTCGCAATCGAGTGCCAGACAACTGGTTTGTCGACCCAATTCGACTGGGAGTAGCGGGGGCATACTCTGATTCTGAAAACGAGCCACTGTCATGGCAAGATCGGAAGAGCACAC
>CALDKR010000255.1 GCA_937898095.1 uncultured Rhodoluna sp. | reverse complement strand
GAAGGTAGTGAGGGTGCTGCCCATCCATGAGATTGCGCCGGCGGCGGCAAGCAGACGGAGTTTGGTCCAGTTGGTTTGCATTGTTCGAGCCTATTCGGGCAAAACGAAAAGCCCCTCGAATCGAGAGGCTTTCGTTTATAGCTTTGGGTTACTTAGAACCGCACTGGCAGCCAGCGCCGCACTTGCAGTCTTCGCCCATCGAGCAATTAGGGTTGTCGCACATATTCAACACCTCCTATACATTCACTATCTCACTTAATGCGCCAATTTGTGCCAGAGAATTGCCTTATGAAATCAGCACTTCTCGTAGTCGACGTTCAGCGCAACATGGTTGAGGGGCCTTGGTCGGTTCCTCATTCTGAAGCCTTTCTAGCCAAATTTGAGGCCCGCATTTCAAAGGCCCGACAGGATGGCTGGCCGGTGATCTTCGTGCAGAACGATGGCCCAGAGGGTGATGTCGATGAGCCTGGCAGTGAAGGGTGGCAGCTTTGGTTCACACCAGAGGCTGGCGAGCGCGTGGTGCGCAAGTCCACCCAGAACGTTTTCGAGTCGAACCCAAGCTTGGCTGCAGAGTTGGCTGCCGATGGAATCGAGGCCGTCGAACTGATTGGCATGCAATCTGAATATTGCGTTCAGGCAAGTGCTCGCGGAGCAAAGGCTGAAGGCTTCAAGGTTTCGATTCAGCCAGACCTGCACGCAACTTTTCACGATGGAACTCCGGCAACTAACTTGCCTGGTGCAACATATGAAGTTTCGGCAACCGAACTAGCCGCGAAAGTGCACGCTGGCCTCGTCGAAGACGGCACCCTCGACTAGCGAGGGCGAAGCGTGACGTTTGGCAGTTCTGGTGCGCCTATCCAACCGCCGATGTTGTCTTCGAAATCACCAAAGCGATTGTCGCGAGCATTCCACTCGGCGCGCGCTTCGACTATTTCTGCGTGAGTGCGAGCGATGAAGTTCCACCACATGACGATTGGTTCACTAAACGGTTCACCACCGAGCAGCAACACGATTAGTTCTTCGCCCTCGGCAGCATCGATTTTTGCAGTCGACTGACCAACCTCAAGAATTTGCATCTGGCTCTTGCCGATAACTTCACCGGCAATCGCGGCAGACGATTGCACCACCAAAAACGCGTGCTCGAACGCAGGGTTGAGTTCAACCTCAACCGAACCTCCGGCAGCAACACGAAGTTCTGCCGCGACCAACTTCGAAAAGACCCGCGCGGGCGAAGTGGCACCCATGAAGTCGCCAATCAGCACGCGCGCACTTAGCGAACCGTTCTGCACGAGCGGCAGTGCATCCAAGTGTTGAAAGCTCGAAGAATTGTGTCGGGCCGAGTCTGGCAAGGCCAGCCACAACTGAACAGCGTGCAACTGCCCCTCTTGCTTGGTCGATAGCTCGCTGTGAGCGATGCCGTGACCTGCGGTCATGATGTTGAGTTGACCAGGCTTGATGAGCTGCACCGAACCAACGCTGTCGCGGTGCTCGACTTCACCATCGAGCAACCAGGTGACGGTTTGCAAACCCATGTGCGGGTGCTTGGCGACGACCATCGAATCGGTTTGGTCGCTTGGCCCGAAGTGATCGACGAAACACCAGGCCGAGACGGTCTTTCGTTTGGCATTCGGCAGCGTGCGCATCACGTCGACTCCGGTGCGTGTGCTGACCTTCACAGGTCTTGGGTCAAGAATCATCGATGCTCGCTGCTAGTTGAAATGTGGCGTTTAGACTCACCTTATGTCTAAAACTGCGGGTCGAGGTTGGTTATTCCTCTATCTCGCACTCGGCCTAATCTGGGGCTCGAGCTT
>CALDKR010000254.1 GCA_937898095.1 uncultured Rhodoluna sp. | reverse complement strand
TCATGGCGTCTTCGATGCGGTCAACCGGATAAATGGTGAGGCCTTCAAAGTTCTTGTCGTTCTTTTTGGGCGCGTTGGCTTTGGGCACCACGGCCACGGTAAAGCCCAACTTGGCAGCCTCTTTGAGGCGCTCTTGGCCGCGGGGTGCTGGCCGTACTTCGCCTGCCAAACCGACCTCGCCAAAGGCGATAAAGCCCTTGGGCAAAGGCTTGCCGCGAAGTGATGAAGTAATCGCTAACATCACTGCCAAGTCAGCTTGGAAAGTCGTTTCAAATCAACCGACACCAGCACCTGAAACGATCGAAAACGGCAAATCGATTTGGCGATTCAGCCCAACCCCTCGAATTTCCAGCTATATCACCGCCCTAATCGCTGGCCCTTACGAAGAGGTTCGCAGTGAACTTACTAGCGCCGACGGCCGAGTGATTCCACTTGGCGTCTTCTGCCGAGCATCTTTGGCGCCATACATGGACGCCGACTATGTATTTGAAAAAACTCGCCAGGGCTTTGAGTTCTATGAAAAAGCATTTGAGCTGCCTTATCCGTTCGACAAATACGACCAGCTCTTTGTTCCAGAGTTCAACGCTGGAGCTATGGAAAATGCCGGCGCGGTGACATTCACCGAGGTGTATGTCTTTAGATCAAAGGTCACTGATGCAACCCGCGAACGACGCGTAGTCACAATTCTGCATGAGCTAGCGCACATGTGGTTTGGCGACTTGGTCACCATGAAATGGTGGAACGACCTTTGGCTAAATGAGTCATTTGCTGAATACGCATCGACTTTGGCAACCGCCGAGGCAACTGAGTGGCACGCAGCCTGGACGACCTTTGCCTCTCTTGAAAAATCATGGGCCTATCGTCAAGACCAATTGCCATCAACGCACCCGATTGTGGCTGAAATCAACGATCTGCACGATGTTCAGGTGAACTTCGATGGCATCACCTATGCAAAGGGAGCATCTGTTCTGAAGCAACTTGTTGCCTTTGTTGGTCAAGAGAAATTCATGGCAGGCGTGAGTGCTTATTTCAAGAAGCACGCTTACCAGAACACCGAATTGGTTGACCTGCTAACCGAGCTCGAGGCACAGTCTGGCCGCGACCTTAAGAGCTGGTCGAAGAACTGGCTCGAGACCGCGGGTGTAAACACCCTTCGCCCAGAATTCGAAACCGACGCAGACGGCAAGCTAACCAAGTTCGCCGTTTTGCAGACCGCAATCGCAGAGCACCCAACCATTCGCCCGCACCGCATGGCCATTGGTTTCTACAACCTCGAAGGCAACGCCCTTAAGCGCGTGCACCGCATCGAGCTCGATGTCGACGGTGACCGCACAGAGGTTGACGCCTTGGTTGGCATCGCTCAGCCAGATTTGATATTGCTGAATGACGAAGACTTGGCATACGCAAAGATTCGCCTCGACGAGCGTTCACTAAAGACCGCGGTTGACCACCTCAGCAAGTTCGAAGACTCACTGGCTCGCACAGTTGTTTGGGGCGCAGCCTGGGATGCAACTCGCGACGCCGAGACCAGCCCTCGCGAATTTGTGAAGTTGGTTCTAAACAACATCGCAACCGAAACCGAG
>CALDKR010000253.1 GCA_937898095.1 uncultured Rhodoluna sp. | reverse complement strand
TGACGCCCGACTCGACAGCGCCAACCATCATCTCGGTTAGTGCGTTTGCGGTTTGCTCGCTGATTGGTCGGCCCAGCTCACTCGGAGTTGGCGCGTTCAGCACTGCCAAGTTTGAGCTCAGCACGGTCTGCACCAAATTCGGCTTCATCAGCAAACCCTTGTTTGCCACAGCCGAGCTGATCATGGCGATTTGCAACGGGGTCACGCGCACGTCGAACTGGCCGAATGACGAAAGCCCAAGCTGCGCCTGATCCATTCCGGTCGGATACACGCTGGCCACCGAAGTCAGCGGGGTCTTCACAACCGAACCGAAACCGAACTTCTTGGCCTGCGATGAAATAGCATCTTCGCCAAGCGCGATGCCCAATTGGGCGAACGGAATGTTGCAAGACAGCTTCAGCGCGATAGCAATTGATACGGTTTTTTGACCACCGCAGCGACCCTCGCCTGAATTTTGAATGTATGTGTTGGTGGCCGGCAACTGGAACTTGGCGGGGTTCGAAAGTGTGCTGGTTGGGTCGAATTTGCCAGACTCAAATGCAGCCGCTGCCACCAAAATCTTGAACACCGAACCCGGTGCATAGAGCTCGCTATCGGTTTTGCGAAGCAGCGGATTGCCTGACTTTTTGAGCAGTTCGTTATAGGCGGCGGTCGATTGCTCGCCGTCGTGAACCGAAAGATCATTGGCGTCAAAACCAGGCTTAGAAACCCAGGCCAAAATGTTTCCGGTCGATGGCTCGATCGCCACAACGGCACCGTGCATATTGCCCAAGGCATCCCAGGCGGCTTTTTGCACCTTTGGCGCAATCGTCAATTCGACCGATGCACCCTGAGCCGGAACGCCCGAAAGCACAGCGCTGATTTGCTCAAAAAATTGTGATGAATTGCGGCCGGTCAAGTAGCTGTCCATTGCTGATTCAAGCCCGGTCGAACCCTGATAGACACTCGAGAAACCAGTGGCAGCTGAATACATCGCGCCGTTATAGCTGCGCAAATAGCGATAAACATCGTCACTCTTGACCGACTCGGCAATCGGTTTGCCGCTCACCAAAATGGCTCCGCGCTGCACCTTGTATCCGTCATATGCCGAACGGACGTTGTGTGGATCTTGCGACAGAGAATCGGCGCTGATCACCTGAATGGTGGTCGACGAAATAAACAGGCTCAAGAACATCATGAAAATCACAACGCTCACGTTGCGCATCTGGCGTTTCATCGGCGAACACCCGCCTTTGGAAGGCTTGCGCCGGCCTTTGGTTTGCTGACACCAGCGGCTGGGTTCTTCGACTTCACGCTGTCGCTAATGCGCAAGAGCAATCCGATGATCACCCAGTTTGCCAACAGCGATGAACCACCAGCCGCGAGCAGTGGGGTGGTCAAACCGGTGAGCGGAACAACGCGCGTGACGCCACCAAAAACAATGAACAGCTGCAGCGCAATGACAAAGCTCAGACCCATCGCAAGCAGTCGCGAAAAGTCATCGGTGTGATTGAAACCGATGCGCATGCC
>CALDKR010000252.1 GCA_937898095.1 uncultured Rhodoluna sp. | reverse complement strand
AAACCAAGCGGTTCAAGGTGCCTTGCTGAATCTAGAACATCGGCGGTGAGGGCATCGTCTGGCTCGAGATATCTGACCGCATTGGTTAGCACAGCGGGCAGGCTGTGAGCGTCGGCTAGGTTGAGCAGCTGCTTTGCACGAGCGGTTGAATATCTAGTGCCCGGCTCAGTTAAGTGACTGAAAACCTCTATGGCTAAAGTGCCTGGTTGGCGAAATAATTGCGCCCAGTCGCCCAGTCGCTGCTCGGCGACAGTCACGCTTTGACTTTGCGGCAGCTCGCCGATGTCTGATTGGGGGCCAATCAGCACCGTGCACCCGCCCTTGGCTAACAGTTTTGAGAGTTCGAGTCTTTCGATTGCAATTGAGTCTTTTTTGGCCAGTCGATGAGCGGCTGAAACCACCTGGCAAAGCACTGACCAGCCGAAACCCTGCGTGCCGCCGTGACACAGCACTGTTGCTTTGCCTAGGGGTCTGCCAAAATCAAGCACTTCAAGCTCGACGCCAACAATTGGATCAATACCTAGTTGCAGGCAAGCACCGATGTGTTTAATTGCACCGTAAAGACCGTTGCGGTCTGTCACCGCTAGGGCGTCGAAGCCCATGGCTCTGGCTGCTTCAACCATTAGCTCGGGGCGCGTGACTCCGTAGTGAGCCGAAAAGGCAGAGGCAACATGCAGGTGAACAAAACTGCCCATGATCACTCGAGGGTGCGAAGCAAGAGCCAGCTGTCAGGATCTTGCTGGTCTTTAGTTCTGGCTAATTCGAATTCAGGTGGGGCGGGCGATGCCTCGGGGTCGGCGCTCAATTCTTTGGCTACTAGGCGCCACATTTCGATTTCGAGCAGGCTGCTGCCAATGCCGCGCTGAACACTTTTTGCGTCTAGCCACCAGTTGCGCCTAGAGAACCAGCGAACCGGAGCCTCTGAGACTAAAAAGTTTTGATTGCGCCAAGTAAACCCGGCCGGACGGCCGAGTTCGTCGGTGAAAACTCGAACTCTTTCGTCGATTTGCATCACTCACCCCTAACCAACTTTTTGTCGCAAATCGAATTGCTACATTCGAACATTTGTTCGAATGTTAAGAGTGTATGAGATGCCCCCGACATTGCAAATTAATTTGGGTTTATCGAGAGCAAAAAGGCTAAATAGCGCGTATTAGCTCGGGGGAGTTGTTTCTGACGGCACCAACGGCAGCGTCGACTTTGTAAAACTCAGCTTCGGCTGCAACCACATCGGATTCAAGAGCGATTGCCTGAAGTAGGTTCTCATCACCCTCAATGTGCGGATCGATCCAGGCTTCGAGAGTTTCAGGTGTCAGGAGCACCGGATTTCTGTCGTGAATGTGCGCCAATTCAGGCGCGGAATCTTTTGTCAAGGTTGTTGCTGAAAGCAACCAGCGAGCGGGGTCGCCCTCGGGCTTAGCTGGGTCGCGCCACCATTCATAAAGGCCCGCAAATGCGAACATGCCATCGGTGCCAGCATTGATGTAATAAGGCTGTTTCGACCCATCTTCATTGACGTGCCATTCGTAATAACCCGAAGCAGGAATCACGCACCGGCGTCGAACAACTGAATCTTTGAATGATGGTTTCTCGAGAATGCTTTCAATGCGGCCATTCACCAGAGGTGAGCCGCTAGACGGGCCATCTTTGCTCCATCGAGGCACCAAGCCCCAGCGAGCCGAGTGGATTTCACGATTCAACTCACCGAGCGGTGCGCCATGATCATCCTTTTCAAATGCGCGATCGACAATAATCGCGATTTGCTGTGTTGGGGCAACGTTATAACTAGGCCCCGGAATGTCGCCAACAATCTCATCGGCTTCAAAAATCGTGAGAATTTCACCAACGGTTTTTGCAACTACAAATCGACCGCACATCAGACTTCAGTCTCGCTTTCCTGACCTCCGGCAACCGATGCCCGGGCAACCTCGCCCTCGGCGATAAGTTGCTCAGCCTTGCGCTCTAGGCGCTTTTTAGCAAAGTGAATCAACACCGTCAGTGCGACCGCGATGGCAACGAAAATCAGGCTGCCAAACTTTAGCGAGCCCGCCAACTGCTCGTATGCACCGCGCGCTGCATAACCAACCCCAACGTAGGCACTGGCCCAAATGGCGCAAGCTGCAACTGTCCAGCGAATGAAAACTTTGTATTTCATTCGGGTCATTCCAGCAGTCACTGGAACCAGCGAATGAAGCACAGGCAAGAAGCGTGAGATTCCAACCGCCAAGCCACCTCGAGTTTCAACGAAAGTGTCGGCCAGCTGCCAATTAGATTCGCCAAGTTTTTGCCCCAAACGACTAAACCGAATTTTCTCGCCGAAAAGGCGACCAATCAAGAAGCCCAAGCTCTCGCCGATTAGAGAACCGAGCAAAACAGCTCCTAGGAGCCAGCCAAAATCAAACCAGTTTGAAACGGCGGTTGAGGCAACGATGACCACCGTGTCTCCAGGGATTACCAATCCAACAAACAAGGATGTTTCAAGCATGATCGCCAGGCCAGCAATCAAGTTTCGAAGCAGTGGGTCAACGCTTTGAACGGTGCTGATTAGCCAATCGATGAGTTCGGTCACGTTCTAAATCTTTTCACGATTATTGACAATTCAACTCATTCTGAAATGTTGTAAAAAAGTTGTGAAATTCGGGAATAAATTTTGAAAACCATAGCGAGCCTGACTTGCGATTCGCTGCCAGCAGGAGTAAACCTTAATTGGATGAATTAGAAAAAACATCTAGAAAGAGAATCCTCATGCAAACGGTTCTTCCGAATTTTGCAACCGAGCTAAGCGCACTTGATTTGTCGCGTTGGCAGTTCGGTTTGACCACTGTTTATCACTTCTTGTTTGTGCCACTGACTATAGGCATGGTCTTTTTGGTTGCAATCATGCAAACCGCATGGGTGCGCACTGAAAACGAAAAATGGCTCAAGCTAACCAAACTTTTCGGAAAACTCTTTCTAATCAATTTTGCGATGGGCGTTGTCACCGGAATCGTTCAGGAATTTCAGTTCGGAATGAACTGGTCTGACTATTCGCGTTTCGTCGGAGACATCTTTGGCGCACCACTTGCCATGGAAGGCCTCCTGGCATTCTTCTTCGAGGCAACTTTCATTGGCCTGTGGATCTTCGGCTGGGGTCGCCTGCCTAAAAAGGTTCACCTTGCAACCATCTGGATGACCGCACTCGGTGTGGTGCTGTCGGCCTATTTCATCTTGGCGGCTAACTCATTTATGCAGAACCCGGTCGGTTTTGAGATTAACGAGGCTAAAAACCGCGCAGAGCTAACCGACATCGGTGCAGTTCTAACCAACATCGTGGCGCTGAATCAGTTTCCGCACACAATCACTGCGTCAATCATGTTTGCCGGAGCAGTCATGGTTGGAGTCTCGGCTTATCACCTAAAGCGCAGCCAATTTGTCGACTCAATGCGTTCATCGCTTCGCCTAGGTCTATGGAGTGTCTTAGTCGGTGGCATCGGAACAGTAGTTTCTGGCGACGGACTAGGTCTTGCTATGGTTCAAACTCAGCCAATGAAAATGGCAGCTGCCGAGGCGCTGTATAACACCTCTGCGCCGGCAAGCTTTTCGCTATTCACCTGGGGGACCCCAGACGGAAAGAGCGAATTATTCTCAGTTCGCATCGAGCACTTGCTTTCTTTTCTTTCAACCCACGACCTAAACGGAAAGGTTGAAGGCCTTAACGACCTTCAGGCGCAATATGTTGCCGCTTATGGCCCCGGTGACTACATGCCGGTTATCTGGATCACCTACTGGGCGTTCCGTTGGATGATTGGCCTAGGCATGCTTTCGATGCTTATCGCAGTAGTCGGCCTGTGGCTTACACGTCGTGCAGACCTCAAGGTTCCAACCTGGGCATGGAACATTGCGATTTTTGCATCACCGATTCCGGTGCTCGCAATCTCAGTCGGCTGGATGTTCACCGAAATGGGTCGTCAACCTTGGTTGGTTTTCAAGCTTATGAAAACCGCTGATGGAGTATCGCCTGGAATCAACGGAGTCGATGTATTGATCTCGCTAATTGCATTTACCGCTATTTATGCAGCGCTGGCAGTCGTTGAATTAAGACTGCTTCTCGCCGCCGCCCAAGCTGGCCCAGTTGATGAGTCAGTCGAAACTGAAAAAACTGAAGAACTAACTGTTGCCTACTAGGCCAGAGGAGAGATCAAAATGCAATTAAATGAAATCTGGTTCCTAATTGTCGGCTTCTTATTCATCGGATATTTTGTGCTCGATGGATTCGACTTCGGTGTCGGAATGTCTCTGCCATTCTTGGGCAAAGACGACACTGACCGCCGAGTTCTCATCAACACGATTGGTCCGGTCTGGGACCTAAATGAGACCTGGGTGCTTGTAGCAGGCGCATCTCTGTTCGCGGCCTTCCCAGAGTGGTACGCCTCACTGTTCAGTGGCTTCTACCTTCCGTTGATGTTAATTCTTCTCGCTCTAATCGCTCGCGGAGTTGCTTTTGAATATCGCGGCAAGGGCAAGACCATTGGTGCGAACGAAGTCAAATGGAAGGCTGCTTTCGACTGGATGATTGTGGTTGGTTCGGCATTGCCTGCGCTTCTATGGGGTGTCGCATTCGCAAACATAGTTCAAGGTGTTCCGCTAAATGAGCAGCACATCTATGTGGGCACAATATTTACCTTGCTGAACCCGTATGGCTTGCTTGGTGGATTAGTGACGCTGACTCTCTTCTGGACTCACGGTTTGATTTTTATCACGCTAAAGACCGAAGGTGACATTCAGGTTCGAGCTCGCGCACTGGCTACCAAAGTTGGAATCGCGACAACTGTTCTCGCGGCCGGATTCTTGGTATGGACACTAATCGCACACTTCAGTGTTCTCGGATTCATTCTGTCGGCGATTGCTGCAGTGTCTCTAATTGCCGGGCTCATTGCCAACTTCGCAAAGCGCGAGGGTCTTTCGTTCGCACTGCTGGTCTTGACGATTATGACTGCAGTCGGCAGCTTGTTCTCGGCTTTGTTTCCTAACGTGTTCCCCTCGACTATTGACCCTGCGTTTAGTTTGACCATCGACAACGCTCGATCTAGCGACTACACCCTTGGGGTTATGACCTGGGTTGCAGTGATTATGATTCCTTTGATCTTGCTCTATCAGGGCTGGACATACTGGGTATTCAGAAACCGCATTAGTCGCAAGTCGATTCCTGCCGGTTCGCACTAATTAGCAAGAGTAGAGAGGGTCGAAAAAATCAAACCACTCGACCCTAGACTGCTGAAGCAAGCAAAGGCGGCCCGCTGGTTTATAGCCAGCGTGGTCGTTTTTGCGCTTCTTGCCGCCTGTGCCACGGTCGTGTTTTCGTGGCAGTTGGCTTTTGTGATTACGCAGGTTTTCATTGAAGGTGTCGCAATTAGCGCGCTGACTCAAAATCTCATGTTTGCGCTCTTGGCGGCCATAACGAGGGCGACCGTTATTTTGGCTCAGGACCTCGTTTCGCAAAAAACGGCCACATCGGTGAAGCTCGAATTGAGGCAAAAGTTCAATCTGGCAATTCGTTCGCTTGGTCCAACCTGGCTTGCGCGCCAGAGTTCGGCACACTTAAACATGCTTGCCACCGGTGGTCTCGATTCGCTCGATGCATACTTCTCGAAATATTTGCCGCAGCTGATTTACACCGCCTTGGTCACCCCTGCGTTTCTTGTTTTGATTTGGCTGCTTGACCCATCAAGTGGTCTGGTTGTGCTCGTCACTTTGCCATTGATTCCGGTGTTCATGATTTTGATTGGTTGGGCAACTCAAAGGGCTCAGGGGCAACAGCTTGAGGCTCTAACCAAGCTGAGCAAGCATTTTCTTGAGGCTTTGCGTTCACTCACCACGCTTCGCGTTTTTGGCCGAGCTCATGCTCAAGTTGAATTGCTGAAGGCATCGAGTGAATTGCATCGCATGCGCACTATGAAGGTTCTTAGAATCTCTTTTCTCTCAGGGTTTGCCCTAGAGCTTCTTGCTTCGCTTTCTGTGGCACTAATTGCTGTTTCAATTGGTTTGCGCCTGGTTAATGGTGAAATGCCGCTTTTTGTTGGTTTGTTGGTTTTGCTCTTGGCGCCAGAGGCTTATTTGCCGCTTCGCATGGTTGGCGCTCAGTTTCACGCAGCCAGCGACGGCATTGCTGCATCTGATGCGATCATTGAAATTATCGAGACATCTGGCAACGACAATGAAGTCGACGAACAGAAGCAAAATGAACTCTTGCAACCAGGGTCAATCACATTGCTTGTCGGTGCCTCTGGTGCTGGCAAAACGACTCTGATGAATTCTTTTCTTGACTTTTCTAGTGACGCAAATTTAGCCAGATTCTCATGGGCACCTCAACAACCGCAGCTATTTGTTGGCTCGGTGCTAGAGAACATAATTGGCAATTCGCACCCAGACGACCATAAGGTTCAAAAGGCTATTCAATTAGCGGCTCTTGATGATTTAGATCTAAATTTTCAAGTTGGCGAGTCGGGCGCGAGGGTTTCTGGGGGTCAGGCACAGCGCATTGCTCTAGCTCGCTGCTTCTATCGTGCGCTGATGATTGATGGCAGCGCACTGCTGGTTGATGAACCAATTTCGGCACTAGATGAACGAAGGGCCGCCATTATCTGCAAGTCGCTTAAGTGGTTTGCTGAAAGCGGGCGTGCGGTGTTGGCAATTTCGCATCAAGATTTGCTTGAGACGGTCAGTGACCGGATAGTTGAGATCAATCGTGGCTAAGTGGGGATTCATTTCAACTGCACTGCAGGGCTTGTCGGCACTCTTTTTGCTCGCTACCTCAACTTGGTTGATTTCAAGAGCTGCCGAGCAACCTCCCGTTATGTATTTAATGGTTGCCGTGGTGGGCGTGCGGGCCTTCGCACTTGGACGTGCGGGCTTTCGTTATGGTGAACGGACTGCCCTTCACAACGCAGCTTTTGCCGCATCGGCCGAATTGCGGCCGCGCCTTTTCGAGAAGCTGATTCCTTTTGCGCCCGGCCTTCTGGGTGACATTTCAAAAGGCGGATTCGTTTCTAAGGTTGTTGCAGATGTCGATGAGCTTCAAAATCGCATCGTTCGTTTATTCGGCCCTGCAGTGCAGGTCGCAGCAGTGGTTGCCGGCGGAACGTTGCTCAGCTATTGGCTAGTTCCATCAGCGGGATTCTCGCTGCTGTTGCTGTCGACTCTGGCGACATTTGGCTTTTTGCCGCTCAGCTCTAGAGTTGCGGCTGAAGCTAGCGGTCGTGTTCTCGGATTGAAAGAACAATTGGCTGCACTGAGCATTTCGACCTACGAATCATATTCGTCACTCGCAGCATTTGGCTGGCTTGATTCAAGGCTTGGGCGCATGCGAGAACTCACTGGCAAAATCAACGCCGCCGAGTCAAAGTTTGTCGGCTCGGTTGCGATCGGCTCAGGTTTAGTTAGTCTTTGCTCGGGCGTCTCAGTTTTGGCTGCCACTTTCATGGCGTGCAAATCGTTTGAAGCTGGTCAATTGGCGGGTGTTTCAGTCGCGGTTGTCTCGCTGATCCCGATGGCTGTTTTTGAAGTAATTCAAGCCAACGCGGCAATATTTAGTGTTAGAGACAAAGTGAAGGCAAGTCAGAAACGAGTCAATGATTTGCTTAACCTGCATGCTGAAGGCGCGCTCAAGGTTGGCTCAGGATCCGAAGTTGTGCCTGAACTTGAGAGCATCGAACTGATTGACGCTGTGTTTTCATATTTGAACGGACAGCCCGTCGTTTCTAGCTTGAACTTCAAGTTATCTGCTGGTTCATCCACTGCGCTGGTTGGTCCATCGGGTTCCGGAAAAACCTCAGTTGCATACGGGTTGCTGAGATTCATTGAGCCGACATCGGGCAGCTATCTAATCAACGCGAAAGCTGCAGCTGAATTTGACGCGGATTCAATTCGTCAAAAGATTGGATACATCGAGCAGTCGGTGAACATTTTGCTTGGAAGTGTTCGAGATAATTTGCTGCTTGCAAATCCTGAGGCTACCGAAGAAGAGCTTTGGCAAGTTCTAGCTGCGGTTAGATTGGCTGAGACATTCAAAGCACGCGAGGGACTTGACACTCAATTAGGTGAGCGCGGCGCTCTAATTTCAGCTGGTGAGGCTCAGCGAATTGGCTTGGCACGAGCGGTTCTTGCTGATTTTGACTTATTAATTCTCGACGAACCGACCTCAAACCTTGACGCGATCACGGCCGAAAAACTCATGGATGACGTTTTTGACTTTGCCAAATCAAATCGACGCACAATTGTTCTCATAACGCATGATTACGAGCTTGCTCAAAGGTGCGAATCGGTTATCGAATTGCCCCCGAAAGCAGTCGCAGGCGCTTAGCAAAAGAGTCGAAATATTTTGGCTGCCCGACTCGCGCTTCGAGGTCAACCCAGTCGGTCACCAATCGGATTCCTTGCAGGGAACTCAGCGACCAGATTTCTAGACCGGAAAGATCTTCGGGGGTTGCTGCCTCGAAACTCGTCTGCAAACCCATTGACTCTGCAATGGCAAAGACCTTGTCGCGTGTGATGCTTTCGAGCCACTCGATTTCAGGCCCGGGCGCACACAGCACGTCATCGCGCCACCAAACCAGTGAACTCAGTGCTCCTTCGGCTACATATCCAGCTGAATTGAGAATCACAGCTTCATCGGCGCCGTGCATTTGTGCAGCCCGTCGCATTTGCATTCCGAGACTCAGATCGGGTCCTTTGACTGACGAATTAGAACGCGGATCGGCTTCTGGGTTGGTCCAGAGTATGGCGGTTGTGTTGAGTGCGGGCGCTTCTCGCAATCTGAGATAAAGTCGTGAACCCAATTCGGCCTCGGCATGAAGCTCGATCCGTGGAAACCAACGACCTTCGAGAGGAATTGCCAGGCGAACAGCATTGAAAAACTCTGAAAGTTGACTCGCTGAAACTTGATCAACTTTGCTGACCCAGCGCTCAAATCTTGAAAAGTGCGCTTCAAGATCCCTAACTTTGCCGTCTTCGACTAGCCATGAGTCGGCAACAGCAAGTTTTACTTCAGCCCCGGCGTCGCCGATTCTAGAAATTAATTGACCGCCTTCAAAGCAGAAGAATTCACCGAATTCTGGCATTTTTCTTCCTTTCTAGCTCGGTCTAATCTATAGATTACGGCTTAAGGGCCGGTGAATTTATCTTGGCCATTTTGAGCAAACGAAAGGTTGCCATTTGCAATTATTTTCGGCAACACTTCGCGGGTGGGTGCACCCATCTGATGCCTTTATTTTGCTTCACGAGCAACACGAAAATGCTTTTTGGCTCGATCGAGAAAAGCACCCATCGCAGGCGTTTAGCGTAATCGGCGCAAGCTCGGTCGTAATAAGCAGTCCTGACCTTGCTGACTTGAAAACTCAATTTGACAGCCGAGCACACGAGGCAAAAATTCAAAGCGACGACGCAGATTTTCCTTTCGATTGGCGCCCCGGCCTCGTCGGTTTTGTCGAATACGAAGGGGCATTCCGTTTTCTTGACGTAGACCGAGCAATGGTCTTCGATCACAAGAGTCGCCACATGTATTTCGTGGGTCTTTTTGATTCAGAGGCAGAATTCAAGCAGTGGCATCATGCTGGGTTGCTTCGACTGGGTCTAGCCGGTGGTCAAGTTGCGCATTACTTGCACAAAATGCGCAGGGGCAAAGTCGAATCCACGCCGAGCCTTCGACACCAATCAGGTGATTATCTGCAGATGATTGAGCGGGCTCAAGAATCAATCGCTGCCGGCGATGTATATCAAATTTGCCTAACCAATCAAATACGGATTGAAACCGAAGTCGATGCACTAGCCACATTCATTGAGCTTAGAAAGTCGCATTCGACTCCATACGCCGCTTTTTTGCAGATCGGCAAAACCTCAATTGCTTCAATTTCGCCCGAGCAATTTTTGAAGGTTTCGGCTGACCGAAAACTGAGCAGCAAACCAATCAAAGGAACAAGGCCGCGTCACTCTGATTTTGCAAAAGATGACGAAATTGCCCGAGAGCTTGCAGCCAACAGCAAAGAGCGTGCCGAGAACTTAATGATTGTTGACCTAATGCGCAACGACTTCTCGCAGGTTTCTGAGCCAGATTCTGTGACAGTTTCAAAGCTTTTCGAAATAGAGAGCTATTCGACAGTGCATCAGCTAGTCAGCACAATCGAAAGCCGACTTAGCGAGGGGGCCACCGCTATTGATGCTTTTAACGCCTGTTTTCCGGGTGGTTCGATGACTGGCGCACCAAAGCCACGCGCAATTGAACTCATTCGTGAATTAGAGCTAGGACCGCGCGGAATCTATTCGGGTGCAATCGGCTATTTCGGCGCTGACGGTTCGGCTGAGTTCGGAATGGTAATTCGAACTTTGGTTTTTGAGCAGACCGAAGTGGGCCAGGTTGTGACTTTGGGGGTAGGGGGAGGAATCACCATAGATTCTGACCCGACGTCTGAATTGCAGGAGACTGAGCTCAAGGCGCAGGCTCTGTTGGCTGCCCTTGGCGTGGCATCGCCATGGGGTTAGTTGGTAACCTTTGAAGAATGACCGAACAAAATAATTCAGCCACTGCCGAGCACGAATACGACATCCGTGCGATTCAAGAAAAGTGGCTTCCGGTCTGGGACGACCTGCGTCCATTTGACTCAGGAAACCCGAGTGACACGCGCCCCAAGAAGTATGTTCTCGACATGTTTCCTTATCCATCGGGCGACCTTCACATGGGCCATGGCGAGGCCTATGCACTCGGAGACGTCATCTCTAGATATTGGGTTCAAAAGGGCTTCAATGTAATGCACCCGATTGGCTGGGATTCTTTTGGACTTCCGGCCGAGAATGCAGCAATTAAACGTGGTCTAGATCCACGCGGATGGACTTATGACAACATTGCGCAGCAGCGGGCGTCGATGCGCCGCTATGCCTGTTCATTTGACTGGGATCGCGTTTTGGTCACCTCGGATTCAATGTATTACCGCTGGAATCAGTGGTTGTTCCTAGAGTTCTACAAAAAGGGTTTGGCTTATCGAAAGAACTCGAATGTCAACTGGTGCCCAAGCTGTCAAACAGTGCTTGCAAATGAGCAGGTTGTTCAGGGCCTTTGTGAGCGCTGCGACAGCGTGGTCACTAAAAAAGCCCTGACCCAGTGGTACTTCAAGGTCACCGACTATGCCGACCGTCTGCTTGATGACCTAGACACTCTTGAGGGCAACTGGCCTCACAAGGTTCTAACCATGCAGCGCAACTGGATTGGCCGGTCATACGGTGCTGATGTTGAATTCGAAATCGAAGGCCGCGAAGAGCCAATCAGTGTTTTCACAACTCGACCAGACACTCTATTTGGTGCCACATTTATGGTTGTTGCAGCCGACAGTGCTTTGGCTGCCGAGCTGGTTGAATCTGCTGAGCCAGCAATTCAGGGCGAATTCGCGGCCTACCTAGAAATAGTCAAGCAATCCAACGACATCGAGCGATTGGCAACCGACCGACCAAAAACCGGCATGTTCACCGGCCGCTATGCGATTAATCCGATCAACGGAGAGCGTTTGCCGATTTGGGTGTCTGACTATGTCCTAGCCGATTATGGTCACGGCGCTATTATGGCCGTTCCAGCCCATGATCAGCGCGACTTCGATTTTGCCAAGGCGATGAATCTGCCAATTCGCCAGGTGGTCAAGGCTCAAAATGAAGATGGTGCATCAAGTGACCCGTCAGTAACCGGCGTTCCATTCACTGGCGAGGGTTTGATGGTGAATTCAGGTTCGCTAAATGGCCTGGGCAAGACAGCCGCGATTGACGCAGCAGTAGAAATTTTGGCAGCGGCCGGCAAAGGTAAGAAGACCAAGAACTTTAGGCTGCGCGACTGGCTGATTTCTCGACAGCGCTACTGGGGCACTCCGATTCCGATTATCCACTGTGAAAAGTGCGGTGAGGTGCCTGTGCCAGCAGATCAGTTGCCGGTTGAATTGCCATCTGCAGAGGGCCTAGACCTTAAGCCAAAGGGAACATCGCCGCTTGGGGGCGCGACCGAGTGGGTCAATGTGACTTGTCCAACCTGCGGCTGCGCAGCAAAGCGCGATACCGACACCATGGATACATTTGTTGATTCGTCTTGGTATTTCTTGCGTTACCTGTCACCAAATTCAACCGAAGTGGCGTTTCCAAAAGATGCTGCCCGCGAGTGGGCTCCGGTCGACCAATATGTCGGCGGTGTGACGCACGCGATTTTGCACCTGCTTTATGCAAGGTTCTTCACCAAGGTCCTTCATGACCTTGGTCACATAGATTTCGAAGAGCCATTCACCCGCCTGTTAAATCAAGGCATGGTGCTCATGGACGGCTCGGCTATGTCGAAGTCTCGCGGAAACCTCGTAAGACTCTCTGAGCAGCTCGATGAACACGGCGTTGATGCAATTCGCCTGACTATGGCATTTGCTGGCCCTCCTGAAGACGACATTGACTGGGCTGATGTTTCGCCGGCTGGTTCTGCAAAGTTCCTTGCGCGTGCGTGGAGAACTGCAAATGACGTCTCTTCGGCGCCTTTTATTGATGTCACAACCGGTGACAAATCTCTACGCAAGGCAACACATGCTTTCTTGCGTGACTTCGCAGCATCAATTGAGGGTTTCAAATTCAACGTTGGTGTTGCCAAGTTGATGGAGCTCGTAAATGCCTTGCGAAAGGCAATCGACGGTGCTGCTGGTCCATCTGATCCGGCAGTTAGAGAAGCCGCAGAGGTTGTTGCAAAGGCTCTTTCTCTGTTTGCTCCGTATACCGCTGAAGACATGTGGGCGATTCTCGGTCACCAGCCTGGTGTGGCGCTTGCTGGGCTGCAAGAGGCTGATTTGAGTCTTCTGGTCGAGAGTTCAACGGTTGCAATCGCGCAGGTTGACGGCAAGGTTCGCGACAAATTTGAGGTTGCGGTTGATATTTCTGAAGATGAGTTGCGTGCACTGGCCTTTGAGTCTGATGCTGTGAAGCGAGCAATTGGCGAGAAAGAAATAGCAAACGTGATTGTTCGTGCCCCAAAGTTGGTCAACATTGCCACTCGTTAGAGCGACAAAGAGCATGACTAAGTATTTTTTGCGTTAGTTTTTGCACAGTTTTTATAGTTGACCCTCAGCTCGAGCTGGGGGTTTTCTATTTTCAAGCCATGGAACATCTGACCAATCTCTATCGGCGATTTCAAACTGGTGCAATCAAGATCAATCGAAAATTAGTTTTGCTTATCTTGTTGATCTCAGCCCTCGCCGCATTTCTGATTAACGGATCCATCAGCAATTCCGCTTCAGGGTCACTTGCAACTAGCAGCTCGAAACCAACTCTTGATGAGGCTTCGGTTTCTAATCCGCCCTCAGGTCAAGAATCCGATTTAGGCACGCAGACTGAGATTGATGCGCCGACCGTTTATGTGCACGTCGTCGGCGAGGTTGAAAATCCTGGCATTTATGCACTTGATTCTGGTTCGCGTCTTGTCGAGGCAATCGCTCAAGCCGGTGGGTTCACCAGAAAGGCTGACCAGTCGAGTGTCAATTTGGCTCGAATGCTCACCGATGGTGAGCAGATTTTTGTTTTAAAACCCAGTTCGGCAGGCGTCGGAGCTGCCGGTCAGCTCGGCACGGGGGCAAGCATCGGAGCGAGCTCACCAGGAGGTCTAATCAGCCTAAATCGGGGTTCACAAGCCGAACTTGAAGAACTTCCGGGAGTTGGCCCAACCCTAGCTCAGCGCATCATTGACTGGCGAACAGCGAACGGGGGATTCAAGAACAAACTTGACCTTCAGAACGTGGCTGGCATCGGAGACAAAATGTTTGCAGCCATCGAGCCGAAGGTCACGCTTTGATTCAGTGGATTGTCGCCGGAGCGCTTTGGGTCTACTTAGCCTTGAGGCAATTTAACCCTGCTGATCATGCAAAGAATGAATCGACATTCTTGCCATTATTTAAGTCGGTTCGAGCTGCATTCGCAGCGACCAACATCGGCATTTCAAAAGATGCATCGGCACTGGTGGCCGGGCTTGCCATCGGTGATGACGGCAGTCTCTCAGCTCAAACAAAAACTGCCATGCAAACTGTCGGGCTCTCGCACCTGACGGCTGTTTCTGGTGCCAATTGCGCGATTGTTATCGCAATGGTGTATCTGTCACTCAAGTTCTTTCCGCTTTCGCGTTTGTGGCGCGCGCTTTTAGCCACTTCGGCACTTGTCTTTTATGTGCTGCTAGTCGGGCCAGAGCCAAGCGTGTTGCGTTCTGCGCTTATGGCTGCGGTGGTCCTTTTTGTTGTCGCATCAGGTCGGTCCAGTTCCGCCCCAGCGGCACTGGCGGTCGCAACAATTTTGATTTTGGTTATTAGCCCGAAAATGTCACTTAGCCTCGGGTTCACACTTTCGGTGAGTGCAACTCTCGGAATCTTGATGCTTTCACCGCCGTTGAGATTGAAGTTTTCGAAATTTCTGCCCGATTGGCTGAGCGTTGCACTGGCCGTTTCGCTGTCGGCTCAAATTGCATGCTGGCCAGCCCTGTTGCTAATTCAAGACGGCGTCTCGACATATTCGATCCTGGCGAACCTGATTGCCGAGCCTTTGGTGGCGCCAATCACAATCATTGGCTTGATTTCATGTTTAGTTGCTTGGCCACTGCCATGGTTGGCCTCGGCATTGGCTTGGATCGCATCTATCTTCGCCCTGCCAATCGTGCTTTTGGCTAATGTTCTGCATCAGCTTCCGGTTGCAACACTCAGCTGGCCGAGCTCGTGGCTGGGGGTTGCGTTGGCCCTGCTAGTCGTTGTGCTGTTTTCGATTTGGCTCAGAACTAAAAGCAGGTCACGAGGTTTGATCGCCGCAATTGCACTACTAATCGCGGGTGCAATATTTTCAGGCTCAAATTCGGCAGAAATAATTCGATCCAAAACATGGATGTCGACGAAGTGGAATGTTGTTGCCTGCGATGTCGGGCAGGGTGACGCCATCGTTGTCAGAGATCACGGGGCCGTCGCTCTCATCGATGTCGGCAAAGAAGATTCGTCTATTGACGAGTGCCTCACTAATCTCGGCATCAGCAGAATCGATTTGCTCATCTTGACGCACTATGACATGGATCACGTGGGCGGGCTATCCGGAGCTCTGAGGTCACGATCTGTTGGTGTGGCCTTGGTGACGGAGTTCAAAGACGACAGGCCAGCCAAGAGATACGTAGATTCGATACTTGCCGACGGGGGAGTGCCAACGATTGGAGCTGAAATCGGACTTTCGGGGCTACTTGGGGAATTGAGTTGGAGAGTTCTGAATCCTAGGTCCGGAGCTCTCGAGGCGGAAGACTCCAACGACGCCAGCACCGCTGTCTTATTTGCGGGCAGGGAATACAAACTACTAACCCTCGCTGACCTCGGTGAAAGGGGGCAAATGCGATTAGCTCCGCTACTAGGAACCTGGCCTGCATCAAACAGCCCACTAATTCTCAAGGTCTCGCACCACGGCTCAGCAGATCAATATCCTGAGCTGATTGAGGCAGTCAGGCCTGAATATGCGCTCATATCTGTTGGCAAAAACAACAACTATGGGCACCCAACAGATCGAACAATCTCACTATTGCAACGGCTCGATTCTCAAATTTTACGAACCGACGAACTAGGGTCAATCGGCCTAGAAATTCACCTAGCAACAGATGGCGAGGTTGAGGTTAAAGTGCTCCATTCGGGCTAGGCGCCCTTGACGGTGGTTCAGGTTAGGCTTTAGCGGTGAGCAAGGCAAAAACAATCGAGTGGCGCAATGCAACCCCTGCACCCGTTTTATTTGTCTCTGGCCCTGAAGATTTTTTGGCATCGAGAGTTATTCGCTCGGTCCGGGCACAAATGCGCGAGCTCGATGATTCTCTTGAGGTTCACGAAATTTCGGCAGCCGAATACACTTCAGGTCAGCTGCTCAATTTGACCAGCCCTTCGCTGTTCGGCGAACCGAGACTCATCGTTATTTCTAGTGTTGAGAAATGCACCGATGACCTAATTGATGACGGCGTCAAATATCTTGAGGCGCCAACCGAAGACACCTGTATTGTCATTAGGCACAACGGCTCATCCGTGCGCGGAAAGCGTTTTATCGAGGCCCTTCGAGCCAGTCAATTTGTTGTTGAAGTCGCATGCCTTGAAGTTAAAAAAGACGCCGATCGCGCGGCATTTGTCCAGGCGGAATTCAAAGCGGCAAATCGTCAAATTTCTTCTGGTGCAGTTCGCGCCCTGCTTGACGCATTTGCAGATGATCTGGCCGAATTATCGGCCGCTTGCAGTCAATTGCTTCAAGATAGTTCCGATCAAATAGCCGAAGCAACCGTTGAGCGTTATTACGGCGGTCGCGTTGAAACAAATGCCTTCAAGGTTGCCGATGCTGCATTTGCTGGGCAAACTGGGCAGGCTCTGGCACTTTTGCGTCACGCGTTAGCCACCGGAGCAGACCCTGTACCTATGGTTGCGGCGCTCTCGATGAAAGTTCGACAGCTTGCCAAGCTAATGCACAATCGATCAGCGTCGCCGCAGTCTGTCGGAATGGCTCCGTGGCAACTTGATAGAGCTCGAAAAGACCTGGTTGGCTGGACCGAGGATGGTCTTGCTGAAGCACTAAAAGCAATTGCATCCGCCGACGCAGCCGCCAAAGGTGCTGAACGTGATCCGGTTTTTTCGCTTGAGAAACTAGTGCAACTGCTCGCTGCTAAGGGTGATTTGTCAAATGTCAAAATCTAAACTTTGGCAAAGCAGCCTTGCTCTAGTGTTGCTTTCGCTAATAATGCGCCCGCCTCTAACCAGCGTTGGGGCGCTGCTGCCTGAAATTAAAGTCTCACTTGGCCTAGCCGCCTGGCAAGTCAGCTTGATTGCAGCTTTGCCTGTTCTCTTGTTTGGGTTTGGCGCATTCTTCAGCCCATTTCTGGTTCGAGTCTTTGGTGTGAATCGCTCGATTTTCATTCTCACTATTTTGCTAACCGCCGCGATTGCCGCCCGTGTCGCTGGCGATTTTGCACTCTTTGCTGTCGGCACATTGGCAATCGGTTTTGCGATCGCAGTCAACAATGTATTGCTGCCGAGTTTCGTGCGTCACGAATTTTCAGCAACAATCCCAATGGCCACGGGAGCCTATGCAGCTATCTTCGGCCTCTCAGCCTCAGCGGCTGCAGCACTCGCCGTTCCGATGAGCATGGCGCTTGGCTCCTGGAGATTCTCTCTCTTGCTTTGGGGTGCAATCGCCCTGGCGGCTTCGGTCGCATGGCTTCCATTTGCGCGGATGAGCCATGGGATGCATTCGTCAGCACAAAGCGACTTTGGCGCAGAGAGAATGGCCGTTTTGCGCTCAAAACTTGGCTGGTCAATAATCGCGTTCTTCGCTCTGCAGTCCGCGGGGTTCTATCTGGTGCTCAACTGGCTTGCCTCAATACTTCGAGACTTTGGCTACTCTGCAATCGAATCGGGCAATCTTTTGGCGCTCACCACTTTCATCGGTGTTCCGTTTTCGCTAATTGCTTCATATTTTTTTACGCGCATGAAGTCACTTGCCTGGCTTGCTGTTTGCGTCAGCCTGACTACCGCACTTGGCTATTTGTTGCTCTTGATCTCGAGTGATCTAGCGGTCATCGGTTGCATTTTGATTGGCCTCGGGCAAGCGACTACTTTTCCGATGGCGCTGTCGTTCATTTCGACTCGCGCGGCAAATCACGTGCAAACCACCCAACTCTCAACTTTGGCTCAGGGCATCGGCTATTTGATTGCTGCCGTCTGCACATTTGCCGTTGGTGCACTGCGCGACTCTTTTTCAAGCTGGTTGCCTGGCCTCTCGCTGATACTCATTGCGACGCTGGCTCAAACCGTTGCTGGATACATTTCGGGAAAACCCGGCCGGATCAGCTCGGCCATTTAGTGTTGGGCAACAAAAAACCCACCGACCTACGGTCGATGGGTTTTTCGCAAGATCTATTTAGAGAGCAGCAGCCTTCTTCGCGATTGAAGACTTGCGGTTCGCTGCCTGGTTCTTGTGGATTACTCCCTTTGAAACAGCCTTGTCTAGCTTCTTGTTTGCAAGAGAAACAGCTGCTGCTGCCTTTGCCTTGTCTCCGCTAGCTACTGCCTCACGAGCGGCACGAACGGCGGTCTTTAGCTCGCTCTTCACTGCCTTGTTGCGCTCGGTAGCCTTTGCGTTGGTCAGAACGCGCTTGATCTGTGACTTGATGTTTGCCATGTTTCACTTTCTTATTTGCACGTGTGCTTTAGCAAACGCGCGGAACAAATTCAAAACTTGTGTGGGATTTGGATGGAGACACTCATCCGTATCGACCCTTTATGCTACCAGCGCAATCTTGAGATAGGCAAGCTTGAACCGAAAAAACCACGCCGCCTGTGCGAGAATGGGTTGACTCGCGCACGAGTTCCCCAATTCTTTTTAGAGGTTATTTTGTCGCCACGTGCTTTAAATCGGCTAGAGCCAGCCAAGACCAATCCGGCGCAAATTCGCAATTTCTGCATCATTGCCCACATCGACCACGGAAAATCAACCTTGGCTGACCGA
The DNA here is from genome assembly GCA_937898095.1 of uncultured Rhodoluna sp. Lineage (GTDB taxonomy): Bacteria > Actinomycetota > Actinomycetes > Actinomycetales > Microbacteriaceae > Rhodoluna. The sequence continues at coordinate 1,353 of CALDKR010000252.1, read as the reverse complement.
ATGCTGCAGCTAACCGGAATCGTCGACGACCGTTCGATGCGCGCACAATATCTCGATCGCATGGACATCGAGCGTGAGCGTGGAATCACCATCAAGTCTCAGGCTGTGCGCATGCCTTGGGAGCTCGGCGGTCAAACTTATGCGTTGAACATGATTGACACGCCTGGGCACGTTGACTTCACCTATGAGGTTTCTCGCTCACTCGCGGCCTGCGAGGGCGCTGTGCTGCTGGTTGACGCAGCTCAGGGCATCGAGGCTCAAACTCTGGCAAATCTCTATTTGGCAATGGAGAACGACCTAACCATCATTCCGGTGCTCAACAAGATCGACCTTCCGGCTGCGCAGCCTGAAAAATATGCCGAAGAACTTGCAAACCTAATTGGCGGAAACCCTGAAGACTGCTTGCGCGTTTCGGGCAAGACCGGCGTCGGCGTAGACGCTTTGCTCGACAAAATCGTCAACACGATTCCAGCCCCGGTTGGAAACCCGGATGCACCAGCACGCGCCATGATCTTTGACTCGGTTTACGACAGCTATCGCGGCGTGGTCACATACATTCGAATGATCGACGGCAAACTTGCACCTCGCGAAAAAATTCAAATGATGTCGACTCGCGCTGTTCACGAATTGCTTGAAATCGGAGTTTCTTCACCAGAGCCAGAGCCAACCAAGGGTCTCGGTGTTGGCGAGGTGGGTTATCTAATCACTGGCGTGAAAGACGTTCGTCAATCAAAGGTCGGCGACACTGTCACCAACCAGCAGCGACCAGCCACTGAGGCGCTAAAGGGCTACAAAGAGCCGCTTCCAATGGTTTATTCAGGCATTTATCCGATTGACGGCTCAGATTATCCGGCGTTGCGCGAGGCTCTAGACAAGCTGAAGCTGAGCGACGCAGCTTTGGTTTATGAGCCTGAGACTTCGGTCGCACTTGGCTTTGGTTTCCGTTGCGGATTTTTGGGTCTCTTGCATCTCGAAATCGTGACCGAGCGCCTTGAACGCGAATTCGGATTAGACCTAATTGCAACCGCGCCATCGGTTATCTATGAGGTGACCATGGAGGACGGCAAAGAAATCACCGTCACAAACCCGAGTGAGTTTCCAACTGGCAAGGTCAAGCAGGTGCTCGAGCCAATGGTTCGCGCTACTGTGCTGATTCCTAAGGATTACGTGGGTGTAGTCATGGAGCTATGTCAAAGCCGACGCGGCGTCATGGTCGACATGCAATATCTAGGTGAAGACCGAGTGCAGCTGCGCTACGACCTTCCGCTAGCTGAAATTGTCTTTGACTTTTTTGATCAGCTCAAAAGCAAAACCCAGGGTTATGCCTCTTTGGACTATGAGGACAACGGCTAT
>CALDKR010000251.1 GCA_937898095.1 uncultured Rhodoluna sp. | reverse complement strand
GTAGCCAAGTAGACGACGACGCTGACCGACCAAAATCAAAAGGCCACGACGGCTGTGGTGGTCGTGCTTGTGCTCTTTTAGGTGCTCGGTTAGGTCACTGATGCGCTTGCTTAGAACTGCAACCTGAACTTCTGGAGAACCGGTGTCGCCTGGGTGAGTTGCATACTCATTGATGATTGCAGTCTTGACTGCTGGTGCTAGAGCCATTTTTATCCTCTGTTCAGATTGCTGCGCGGCGCAAGAAACGGGGTGTTTCTGCTCTCTTTATCCGCGGCCGATACACGGCAACCTGAACAGCTTAGTTGAGAAGACTGATTTAAGCCAGCCAAACTAAAACCCCGATCGCCAAGGGTGCGACCGGGGTGCTAGCAACGCTAGGGGTTGCGTTTTGTGCTGCTTAGGCTAGTTGCTTTGAAGTCCTGATGGTGCCTTGGTGTCATCGCCCTCATCGTCAGGCTCTGCGCCATTAGGCCCGTCGCCATCGAAATCGTGAGGAGGTCGCGGGGCGTGCTTTCCGAATTGATCGCCATTAGGGCCGGCGAATCCATCGCCATCTGGGCCATCGAATTGCTCGTTGTCGGGCCCATTGAACCCACCGTTGTCGGAACCAGAAATACCATCGTCATCTCCGGGGCCAAATTTGCCTTGACCTCCGAAGTGGCTGTCGCCTGACTTGCCGCCATCAAATGGGGCGCCTACCGAGGGGCCGTCGTTGTGGCTTGCTACTTGACCGGCAACCGCACCGCCGGCAAAAACTGCGCCCAGTGCTAGTGCACCACCGACAGAGATCGCGGCAATCTTGGCCGGCTTAGTCTTGATCCATCCGAAACGACTGCCGGTTGCGGCATCTTCATTGATGTATGGGTTTGCTTCTGAAGCCGCATCGCTGCCGTTCGCGTTGAGTGACTCGTTTGAATCCTGTGCGTTCTTAGCCATTTTGGTTTCCTTTCATCGGCTGACAAGTCGAGATTGACAGCCAACATTGCAAGAAAGCCGAGATAAGGCTGGGCGTTGTCTGTGAAAACTAGGCCGGCCAGCACATGCCGAGTTGGTTTCGCACCACTTCAACGTCATGTTTGATGGCAACAATGAGAGCTTCTACTCCATCGAATTTCGCAGTGGCTCGCACGAAATCGACATATTCAAAATCGACGATTTTTCCATATAGGTCGAGGTCGGTCTCGTCTAGAACATAACCCTCGACCAAACGAGGAACGGCCTGAAATGTTTCGTTGATGCCAACCGAGAGCGCGGCCGGATAGCGGCGCCCATCGGCGTGAAGCCAGCCTGAATAGACGCCATCGAGCGGCAGATATCCCTCAGCATCGCGCGACATGTTGGCGGTCGGAAAACCGATCGTGCGGCCGATTTTCAGACCATGTTCAATTTCACCTGTGGTGCGATGATTGCGACCTAACAGCTTGGCAGCGGCAGCGACATTGCCAAGATCAAGCAATTCGCGAATTCTGGTGGTCGACACTTTTTCGCCGTTTGCGGTCGCATGTGAAACAACTTTGACTGAGAACCCGAATTCTTGACCAAGCTCTCGCAGTGTGTTGATGTCGCCAGCACCCTGGTGCCCAAATCTGAATGATTCGCCAACCAAGACCAATTTTGCCCTCAAAGAGTCGACGATTATTCGCTGAACAAAGTCTCTAGGAGTCAGATTTGCCAACTCGGCATCGAACTCAAGACTGAGCAGCGAAGAGACGCCGAGCTCGCTCAGCAAATTAACTTTTTGAGTCGGACCAATCAGAGGCAGCTTTACATTAGCTGGGTTCAGAACCGCATCGGGGTGTCGATCAAATGTGATGACAACGGGCGCCAACATGTGATTGTCGGCTGCCTCACACAGCTCTGCAATTAACTTTCTGTGCCCCAGGTGAATGCCGTCGAATTTGCCGATAGTGACCGCCGTTTCAGCAAAGTCACCAGGAACATCGCTCGGCTTGCCCCAAACCTGCATTAGCCGCGCGGGGTCTTTCTAAGCCACAGCAAACCGAGAATCGGAAGAACTAGCGGAACACAACCGTAGGCGACTCCAAAGTACGACCAAACAGTGCGAACCTGCACTCCTTGAAAATTGAAAACTTCAGGAAGCAAGAAGCTAGCGGAGCCAATCAAAATCACGCCAAACAATTCAATTGAGACGGCGATCCATGCAATCTTGCGCCAGGTTTTGCCACTTCTAGCTAGGGCAATCGTGGCCAAGATATAAACCAAGGCCGAGAACGCTGAAAGAGCATAAGGCAAAGGGGCTTGATCGAATTTGGCGATCAGCTCGTATGACGCGCGACCGGTGGCGGCCAAGGCCAGAATCGCGTATGCGGCGACGAGCAAACGGCCAATGCCGAGCTTAGATTTTGTGGTTGCCATGGCTAAATTCTAACCTTGGCAAAATGCTCGAGTTAGTTTGCTGGTTCGGTTGCAACCGGCTCAGGAGTCGGCAGACCCTTGGCAACTAGTTGAGCACCGGCAATGCGGGCATCTTCGTTTAGCGGAACCATTGTGCTGGTTGCCAAAACACCCTGCTGGTCTTGACGCAAGAAGAATCGTGCAACTGATCGAACTAAGGTGTTGTCTTTGCCGCATAGAGCAATGTTCACCGGATAAATCGCCTGATAAGGCAATGGAGCTTCATCGCTGCCCTTAGGTGGCACTGGCTTTTTGCTTGGGTCAAGCACAACATCAACCCCGGTCTCGGTTGTCTTGATTGCCCACTGGGTTGCAGCCGAGGCAATGGTGTCGCTGCCTGGAACAACAGCGTTTTCATAGGCATCTGGGCCGTTTAGAACATTTGCCATCATGCTGCCTGCAAGCAACGCCTCTGAGTATGGAACCAAAGCGATTCCGCCCTCAGGAAGTCCGGTGATTACATCTTGGACTGGAGTCACTGATGCACTAACTGCCGATGCCGAGGTGTTCGCACCCAAGGTTTTTAGCCACGAAGTCATGGCGTCGATAGCTGGCTTGGTTGATTCTTTGCTCAGCGAGATTGGCGCTGATGGCATTTCACTGTCAGGGTTGATCGCGACCAACGCTGGGTCATCCCACTGGGTGATTTTGCCATCGAGAATGCCTGCGATTGTGGCTCCATCGAGGTTTAGAGACGAAATGTCGAGCGAGTTGAAAACAAACACGGCCGCGTCGATTGAGAAAGGAACGCGAGCAAAAGGCTTGCATTCGGCGAGAGTCTCAGCAGAAATTTCAACCTGTGCGGCCTCACCCTCGGCAACCTGCTCAAAGGTCATATCGCCACAGGCAGCGGTCATGGCGTCTAGCCAGGTTGAACCAAGGTCGGCCGATGCAGCTGGAACAGAAGTAGTGACTGAACCCGACTCGCACTGAACTGACTTTTCGGCAAGTTCGACCAAGAGTGACGCCGGCATCGGTGGGTCACAAGCGGTTAGAGATAGTGCAACACCAACTGCTAGGGCAACTGCTTTTAACTTGCGCAAAGGGAGTCCTTCTGTTTTGTATCAATTTATAGCTTTGAATCAAAGAAAAGGAGCGCGACCTGAATGATCGCGCTCCTCTCTTTATTGGTTTTGAACTACTACTTAGCCAATCTTTGCAGCAAGCTTCAGAGCCTGCTTCTGGAAGGCGCCGCTAAGAGCGACATACTGTAGGCCAGCAGCCTTGGCTGGTGCACAGGTAGATAGGAAGTAGTTGAAGAAGCCCTTGACCGCAGCAGCCTTGGTGGTTCCCTTAGCGGTTGGAGCGATTCCGTATGAAACCACTGAAAGGTTGTATCCACCCTTGACTGCAGCCTCGTAGTCAAACTTGACAACGCCCTGTGAGTTCATCTGCTGCTTCGCTAGGAATAGAGCTGATGAGCGCACGTTTGGAAGCTGGTACTGGCCAGCACCGTTTAGAAGTGCTGCAGATGGTAGGCCTGAGGTAGCTGCGTCTGAAAGGTCAAGGTAACCGATTGAGTAGGCAGTGCTCTTGATTGCTGAAAGAACACCGGTGCTCTTTGCGCCACCGATGCCGTAGGTCTTGCCTGCGCCGGTCACGAATGAGTCGTTCTGCTTCCAGTCGCCACCAACAGTCTGAGTTAGGTAGTTGGTGAAGTTGTTTGAGGTGCCAGAGCCGTCTGAACGGTAAACAGGCTGGATCTTCTCAGCAGGAAGCTTTGCGCCCTTGTTGACCTTAGCGATCTTGGCGTCGTTCCACATGGTGATGTTGCCTAGGAAGATGTCGCTAACTAGAGCTGGGGTTAGCTTTAGTGACTTTAGGCCAGCAACGTTGAAGGTAAGAGCGATTGGGCCACCGACTAGTGGAACATAGGTGAACTTAGCTGAAGGAGCGGTGCCAGCTGCGTAGACAGAGTCTGAAGCTGCGAAGTCAACGTTGCCCTTGGCGAACTCTGACTTGCCGGTGCCTGAACCAGTGTTGGTGTATGAAACGGTTGCGTCGGTGTAAGCCGAGCGGCAAGCCTCGATTAGAAGGGCTGGGTAGCCAGCGCCTTTTCCGGTGACTGACTCGGCAGCAGTAGCTGCTGGACCGGTTAGTGCAACGGTTGCAATAAGTGCAGTTGCGGCCAGGATGCCACTAACTTTACGCATGTATTTCTCCTTGTAATGTGGGGTCTTTTGAGACAGTTCTATTGAATGTTCAAGAAGTTAACTTGAGCGCCGAAGTTAGATAACTGATGGCGAACCAAAGGTTAACAATTGACTAACCGAAGTGTCCGTTAACGTAGTCGTTGGTTCGTGGATCGACTGGCTTGTTGAATACGTCGTCGGTTGGACCGAACTCAACTACGTGACCTGGGTTGCCGTCTTCTGACAAGAAGAATGCGGTCTGGTCTGCAACGCGCTGTGCCTGCTGCATGTTGTGAGTCACGATAACGATAGTCATTGAGTCTTTTAGCTCGAGAATGGTCTCTTCGATGCGACGAGTTGAGCCTGGGTCAAGAGCTGAACATGGCTCATCCATGAGCAAAACCTCTGGATCCATTGCAAGACCGCGGGCGATGCAAAGTCGCTGCTGCTGACCGCCTGAAAGTGAGAGCGCTGGCTCGTTTAGGCGGTCTTTAACTTCGTTCCAGATTGATGCGCGACGAAGTGAGGTCTCGACAAGCTCGGCCTGGTTGTCGTTCTTGCGACCAGAAAGCTTTAGGCCTGAAAGAACGTTCTCTTTGATCGACATAGTCGGAAAAGGGTTTGGCTTTTGAAAGACCATGCCGATTTTGATGCGAACGTTTACTGGGTCAACCGACTCGTCATAGATGTCTTCGCCATCGAGCAAAACCTTGCCCCCAAAACCAGCGCCCGGGATTAGCTCGTGCATGCGGTTTAGCGTGCGAATGAAGGTTGACTTGCCGCAGCCAGAAGGGCCGATTAGGGCAGTCACCTGGTTGGTCGGAAACTGAAGTGAGACATCTTTTAGAACGTGACGTTCACCAAACCAGACGTTTACGTTCTCAGAACTTAGGTGATATTGAGCCGACATGAGTCTTACTTTCTCTTCTTGGCTTTTGGCGCTGGGGTCGAACGGGTTGCAAATCGGGCTGCGGCAAATAGCACGCCGACCAAGATCAAAATCACGAGGGCGGCACCCCAAGCGCGCTGAAGCGAGGTGTCGAAGCCCATGGTGACGTAGTTGTAAAGGTAGGTCGGCAAAGTTGACATGCCGCCAGAGAAGATGTTCAGGTTGGTGTTGTTTGCCGAGAAAGTGGTCAGAATCAGCGGGGCAGTTTCACCAATAACACGAGCCACACCCAACAGAACTGCAGTCACAATTCCTGATGCGGCGGCGGGCAATGTCACTTGAAGAAATGCTCGCCAAGCCGGTGCACCGAGTGCTAGGGCTCCGTTTCGAAGTTCCTTTGGCACCAAACGCAGTGCCTCTTCGGCAACACGGGAAACGGTTGGCAACATCAGTGGGATAAGCGCTAGCGAACCGGCAAAACCCGCGTACTGGCTGATTCCGCTGGCGATTAGCAATGCGTAGATAAACAGACCGGCAACAACAGATGGAAGACCAGACATAGCTTGCAAAAGTGAACGAATCAAGCCGCGGCTCTTGCCTTGGGTCTCGGTGATGTACACCGCGGTTGCAATTCCAAGCGGCACGGTGATCACGGTCGCCAAGCCAACAATTAGGAACGAACCGATAATTGCGTGTCCTACGCCACCGATTTCAAGCGGCGCAGTCGGGTCAACATACACGTTGTTTTGATAGAAGAAGTGCGGGCTGATCGCCTTGCCGCCGTTTTCGAGCACTGACCACAGCACTGAAATCAGAAGCACTAGAACGAAGGTCGCGAAGAAAAAGGTGACCACCAAAAGCAATCCGTCGAGAATGCCGCGGCGACCGAAGCCAACATAGCCAGCGATGCCACCACCGATGATTTGCAGTGGCAAAAAGACAGTGAACAGCACACCCATGAATTCATTGCCGGTGGCAAACAAAACTGTGGCTGCAATCAAAACCGGAATGATGCTGCAGAGTGCAATTACAAGCTTTAGGCGAGGCTGAACGCGAGCCCAAGGCTCTGCGTTTGCCGGGCGAGCAACTGGTGAAAGGTCGATTAGTTTCTCCATGGTTGAGCCTTTGCAACGATGTATGAAGCGATCGCGTTGATGATCAGCGTGGCGACGAACAGAACCACACCCGCAGCCATCAAGCCTGAAATTTCGGCTTGAGTGGCTTCACCGAACTTAGCCAAAATCAGTGAGGCAACAGCGCCACCCTTTGGTTCGAGAATTTGATAGAAGTTGAAGTCGTCGTAGACCAGGTTCAAAACGAAGAAGATTGCTACGGTCTCGCCGAGTGCGCGACCAAGACCCAGAAGAACGCCACCCACAACACCGCCGGCCGCGGTAGGCAGAATCACCTTTCGGAAGGTTGATTCGCGGTTGCCGCCCAGTGCCAGAGACGCCTTGATGATTTCTTGGTCCATCTGGCTGAAGATTTCGCGAGTGATCGAAGCGATGATTGGAACAATCATTACTGCTACCACTAGGCCCGCAATAAAAGGTGAACGAAGGAAGTTTCCAGCGTTGTTCGAGAACAGTGGAATCCATCCGAGAACTGAGTTCAACTCTTGCGCCCAGCCGGCGGCGACGGTTGAGAAAAGACTGACTCCCCATAGTCCAATAACCACAGATGGAATTGCAGCGAGCAAGTCAACCAAAATGGTCGCTGCCTTGGCGAGTGACTTAGGCGCGATGAATTCAATGAAGTATGCAATCGAGATAGCCATCGGAACGGCAAAAATCACGCCGATGGTTGCAACAAGGAATGAACCCCAAAGCATTGGGCCGATATGCAAAACGATTGGGTCAAGAGAGGTGTCCCAGCCGCTGCCGAAAATGAAGTTGATGACACCCTGAGACTCGAATGCTGGCCAGGCACGAATGATCAAGAAGATCAGAATTGCGCTGGTGATAACGATTGCAGAGTATGCCGCAGCGGTTGCAAGGCCAAAGAAAACTTTGTCTGGAACGGTTGACGGCTTAACCACGAGTTTGCGTCGTGGGGTTGCCTGATACGGTGCTTCAGCAGTCATGCTCTAAATAATGTTCGCTAGACGTGAAGTTATGCTTGTCGCTTGGTTAACAGAAGGTGAACAAGCAAGGCTAATTTAGCCTTCGGATTTCGAAGCTAGATTGCCCCAAACCAGATTTGGCCCATGCGGGCTGTCATCACGGCGACCGTGAAGGCACCCACCGCAAGCACAAAGGTTGACCAGCGGGTGCGCTCGATAAGCGCCCAGAAACCAGCGCCCGCTGGCACCATCAGGGCAACAATTAGATAGGCAAAGAATTCGACCGTATCGGTTTTAGCGCGTGCTCCCCCGGCAACCAGAACGATCGAGATGACCAACTGAATCAGAAGGCCGAGTTCGCTAACCGCAAGAATTGCCAGGCTGATTAGGCTCGGCTTGCGACGGGCAACGCCGAAGACGAAAAGCAGCGCGGCGGCGGCAAATGCATAGCCGACTTGAATTTGATAAAAACTCTCAATCACAGTCTCATGCCTCTTTATTCGCGATTTCGTTTGTCTTGTTTGCCTGAAGGTGCTGATTTAATTCTTCAGCAAAAACTACGACCGACTTAATTTGACTGCCTGAGCGTTGCAAAATTGCGATCAGACGACCAGCCTCATCGATGCCGGCAAATTCTGATTCACCCTCACCGTTGTGAGCGAGTCGTTTGCCGTGACCGAGGTCGATCACATCTTGCTGAGACAAGACTCGAACAGCAAACTGAGCGCGGGCAGCCTCGGCCAATGGCAAAACCGCCAGAGGTTCTGGGCTGTCTTCACGAGTCAGGGCTTCAATATTTTGAGCCTGTTCGACAGAATATTCACCGATGCGCGTGCGCCGAAGCTCGGTTAGGTGGCCGCCGACCCCCAGAGCTTGCCCAAGGTCGCGAGCCAGGGCACGAATGTAGGTGCCTGAACTGCAGTCAACTTCGACATCGATGTCGAGAAAGTCGTGATTTTCGAAAGCAGCCGCCCGCGGTGCTGCGATGACTTCAAATCTGGAGATCGTCACCGGGCGAGCCTTTAGCTCAACTTCTTGGCCGCTGCGAACCATCGAATAAGCCCGCTTGCCGTCAATTTTTATGGCTGACACCGAGCTTGGAACCTGCTCGATTTTGCCAGTTAGCTTCTCGATTTGAGTGTTGATTTGCTCGATGGTTAATGCTGCAATCGCGCCGGGTGCCGCATGCTCGACAAATTCAGATTCTCGATCATCACTGACCGTACTGGCGCCAAGGCGAATGGTGGCTCGATAGGTTTTGTCAGCTCCGACAATGAATGTGAGCAATTTCGTGGCAGATTCGACCCCAAGAATAAGCAGCCCGGTTGCCATTGGGTCTAAGGTTCCGGCGTGGCCAACCTTGCGCGTTCCTGCCAATCGGCGAGTTTTAGCAACGACGTCGTGGCTGGTCCAGCCTGCCGGTTTGTCGATTAGAACTAGGCCAGAAGGCAAGGTCTACTCGTCTTCTTCGTCTTCGTGAGACTTTGGCTCTTTATATGGGTTTTCTTCGCCGGCATAGTGTGCCTCGGCTGCGATTCGAGCAACCTCAGCATCGCGAGCCTTAGCCTCTGATAGCAGGTCGTTCATGTGAGCGGCTAGCTCTGGCACTTCATCCATGACGAATTCAACCGTTGGGGTTAGTCGAATCGAAAGCTGACGGCCAACCTCGCCGCGAATTTTGCCACGGTTGCGTTCAATGATCTCGGCGCTGCGAGCTTTGTCTTCGGCGGTGCCCCAAACGGTATAAAAAATCGTCGAGTGCTGAAGGTCTGGCGTGACCTTAACCTCGGTAATCGTGACGAAGCCAAGATCAGGGTCTTTCACGGCGCGCTCGAGTGCCTCAGCAACGAGCACCTTGATGCGTTCTGCTAGCTTTCGAGCACGCGCGTGATCAACCATGATTTATTTCTCTTTTCGATTTAGACGCGAGGCTTTTCGCGCATTTCGAAGGTTTCAATGATGTCTTCAAGCTGCAATTCGTTGAAGCCACCCAAGCCGATACCACACTCGAAGTCGGTCTTAACTTCGGTTGCGTCGTCTTTGAAGCGCTTGAGCGAATCGACCTTGAGGTTGTCGGCGATAACCTTGCCGTCGCGCAGAACGCGGGCCGATGAGTTGCGTCGGATTGAGCCCGAACGAACAATCGAACCGGCAATTGTTCCGACCTTTGAAGACTTGAACAGCTCGCGAACCTCTGCGGTGCCGAGCTGAACCTCTTCGTATTCAGGCTTGAGCATGCCTTTGAGGGCCTTCTCGATGTCTTCAAGCGCTGCATAGATAACGCTGTATTGACGAATGTCGACGCCTTCGCGATCGGCGCGCTCACGTGCCTTGTTGTCAGGCTTGACGTTGAATCCGATGATGATTGCATTGTCGACAGTGGCCAGGTTGACGTCTGACTCGGTGATCGCACCAACACCGCGGTGGATGATGCGAAGCTGAACGCTGTCGTCAACTTCGATCTTGAGCAGCGAGTCTTCA
>CALDKR010000250.1 GCA_937898095.1 uncultured Rhodoluna sp. | reverse complement strand
TAGGCGGTCTTGGTCACCCAATAGCGTTTGCGCAACAGCACCAGAGTGGTTGCCGTCGCGGCCAGACAAAGGATTCCGGCGGTCATCCAGGCGATGAAATACGAACCGTCGACCACGCGAATCCAACCGGCGAACGACGCAGCAATCGCGGCCCCAACCATGTGCGCGGTGAAGACCCAGCCGTAGACAACCGCAGAAATTTCGAGTCCGAAATAGCGACGACATAGTTCGACGGTCGGAGGCACCGTTGCAATCCAGTCGAGGCCGTAAAAGACAACAAAAAATAGGAGTGGCGGGTGAACTTCCGGGGCCAAGACGAACGGAACCGTGAACAACGAGAGTCCGCGCACGCCATAGTAAATTGCAAGCAAAATTACCGGGTTGTATCGGTCGGTCAACCAACCCGAAGCCACTGTTCCGATGATGTCAAAAATCCCGACTACCGCAAGCAGAGTCGATGCGGTCGTCAAACCCATTCCGTGATCGTGTGCTGCCGGAATAAAGTGTGCGCCGATTAGGCCGTTGGTTGTCCACCCGCAGACGAAGAATGTGCCGGCTAGCACCCAGAATGCTTTGGTGCGCGCTGCTTCGCGAAGTGTGCTCAGCGTTGCGCGGGCGGTGCTCGGTGCCTTCACGTCTTTGGCCCTGGCCGCCTCTGATTCGGCTGTGGCGCCGTATGGTTTTAGCCCAACCGACTCTGGTGTCTCACGAAATCCGATTGCAAAAATCGGAATCATGATCAGCACAAACGCGCACACGATTAGTGAGCCGGTTTGCCATCCGATGGTGGTGACCAGGCTGGCGATCATTGGCAAAAAGACGAGTTGACCGGTGGCATAGGCCGCTGAGAAGATGCCCGTGACCAGGCCGCGGCGAGCCTCGAACCAGCGGTTGGCGATGATTGCGCCGAAAACCAGGGCAAGGGCGCCGGTGCCCAAGCCGACCAGCACGCCCCAGAGCACGGTGAGTTGCCAGGCTTCGGTCATAAAGATTGTGAGGCCGGTGCCGAGGGCCACCAGTGTTAGCGCCGCGGTGACAACTTTGCGCACTGTGAATCGCTCCATGAAAACGGCGGCGAACGGTGCGGTTAGGCCATAGAAAATTAGGTTTACGGTGAGGGCCAGCGAGGTTTGTGTGCGGCTCCAGCCGAATTGGTGCTCGAGTGGCTCAAACAGAACCGATGTTGTTGAGCGAAATGCTGATGCTGCAATCAGCACCAAGAATGTGACGCCGGCAACAATCCAAGCGCGGTGAAGTTTCGGTTGACCTGTTTTGGCGCGGAATTTCGCTTCTTTGCTCACCCGGTCAGTTTATTTGCTGTGAGCAGGGTTGTTTCTATGTCGCGGGCGGGCGGCTAAGCGCTTTCGGGCACCAGGGATTTACTCAGTATTTTCTTGCAGCACAGCACATTTACGGAGACTCACTCCTTCTAGCGATTTCCACAGCTTTTTGTAGACAAGATCGTCTTTCTAGTCGTCTTTTTATGCATTTAATCGGGTGTAGAAAAAAATCTGTCTCTTTGCTATCACCGCGCAACAAACAGCACCTAAGAAATGAAATCCAACTTTTTTGGCCCTTGGAATATTCCTTTAACCAGTGCAATTTCTTGTGGCGATTTCAATAACAATTTCAATGAAAGAAGGCCGCTCTAGTCATGAAAAATTGACCGAAATCGCGAAAAGGAGTGAGTGACGGAGAGGGCCTAGGTAGATCAAGATCCAAATAAAGACAAATACAGCGACAGCGAAAACGACAACGACAACGAAAACGAAAACGAAAACGACTACGAAAACGACTACGACTAAGACAACAACAGCGACAACAACAGCGAAAACGACAACGATAAAAACCGAGAACGTGTTTGCTAACAGCGGAACAGCAAACCTGACGCTCGGCGAAGGGCGCGTGCGAGAATAGAGCCCATGACAACTTCAAATGCAGCGACCACCGCAGTCGCAACACTTCACACCAATCACGGTGCAATCAAGATCAATCTTTTTGGCAACCACGCGCCAAAGACCGTTGAGAATTTCGTTGGCCTAGCCACCGGAACCATCGAGTGGAAAGACCCTCGCACCGGCGAGACCAAGACCAACACCCCGATGTATAACGGCGTTATTTTTCACCGCATCATTCAGCAGTTCATGCTTCAGGGTGGCGACCCAACCGGCACCGGAATGGGCGGCCCGGGCTATCAGTTCGGTGACGAAATTCACCCAGAGCTCAACTTCAACGAGCCATACAAGCTAGCCATGGCAAACGCCGGGCCTGGCACCAACGGCTCACAGTTCTTTATCACCGTTGCGCCGACCACCTGGTTGTTTGGCAAGCACACCATTTTTGGCGAGGTTGCTGACGAAGACTCTAAGAAGGTCGTTCACGCAATCGAAGGCGTTGCCACCGACGGCCGCGACAAGCCATTCGACGACGTGGTCATCGAGTCAGTCACCATCGAGGCAGTTGCCTAATCGCAGCTGACTAAGAGCAACTGACTAAAAGCAACTAACCAAGAGCAAACGACCAAAAAATAGAGAGCACATTTCAAAAATGGCTAATCGTTTTCGCAATCAACCCCGGCTAACCCTGGGGTTGATTGCGCTCAACGTGATTATTTGGCTGGGGCAGATTGTTCCGGGTTCTGGTCTGACCCAGGCACTTTGGTTTGCTCCGGTCTATTGGCCAACTGAGCCGTGGCGCATGCTCACCTCGGGCTTCGCCCACGATCCAAGCAACGTGCTTCACCTATTGATGAACATGTATTCACTTTGGGTTCTTGGCCAGGTGCTTGAGCCGATGCTCGGTCGAGCTCGATTCCTAACCATTTATCTAGCGTCGATTTTGGGCGGCTCGATTTTTGTGCTGTTCCTTGGCTCGATGAACGGCGTCACCGTCGGCGCCTCTGGCGGAATCTTTGGTCTGATGGCCGCATATTTCGTGTTTATGCGCGCAATCGGCGTGAACAGCCAGGGCATTATTGCCGTGATCGGCATCAACTTGATTTTCACCTTTATGTCACCGGGCATCAGCTGGCAGGGTCACATCGGCGGCCTGCTTATCGGTGGCGCAGTTGCGGCATCCTTCTTGTCGGCGCACCGCAAGCGACAGCGCCAGCGCGAACTTTAGGCAAAACTCGAGCCGCGCTCGCGCATCCTGTTATTAGGCACATCAGGCAAAGCAAAACCCCCGACCTCTTGCGAGAGCGGGGGTTTTCAAACTTAGGTGGTTGTCTTTGCTGACACCTGCTGATTAGAAGTGATTACTTCCAGCGGGTTGACATCATGAAACCGACCATCGAGATACCGAATCCGATCAGGATGTTCCAGTTCTCAAGGTTCCATGGGGTGCCGGTGCCGAGTGGATACTGTGCGCTGGTCACGTAGTAGGTGATGATCCAGATCAAACCAAGCAACATGAAGCCGAACATCACTGGCTTGAACCAAACCGGGTTTGGCTCTTCTTGCTGGTTTTTCTGCTTTTCGTTGGTTGATTCAGACATAGCTGAAATTCTAGTGCCGAGATTGGGCATTTTGACCGTCTGGTGTGCTTTCCGACGCCATTCTGACGGTGTTCGGTATGTGTTCGGTTAACCCCACTGTGGTGAACCGTTAGTCATAGGTCAACAACCGCCAAAAACCTAGACTCACAAGCATGGTGAACCAATTTAAGAGCCGATTCATTGCCAACTTGCGATCAAGATTCGGCGCAGCTTCGCTGGCATTGGCTCTAATCCTCGGATCAGGCGTGGCCGTGCTCGATGCCGAGCCGGCGCTAGCCGACCCATGCCCATCCGGCTGGACTTTCGTTGGCGTCAACTGTGAGCGTACATATGTCTACACCGGCGCAGCCCAAACCTTTGATGTTCCGGCTGGCGTTCGCAACATTTCATTTGTCGCTGCCGGCGCTCGCGGTGGCATGGCCACCAGCTATTCAACGCTTCACAACACATCGGCCGGCGCGGTTGTTTCAGGAGTTCTGCCACTTAGCGGCAGCGCTCAAACCATCCAGATCAACGTCGGCGGAACCGGCGTTGGTGTTAAGGGCGGATTCAACGGCGGTGGAGATGGCGCTCTCTATAACTACTTCACCAACATGCCATCGGCAGCTCAGCTTAGAGACGCCAACTCAAACACCCCGGGCCGCGGCGGCGGCGGCGGTGGAGCAACCGACATTCGCGTCGGTGGCACCGGGCTCAGCAACCGAGTTCTGGTTGCCGGCGGTGGTGGCGGTGCTGCGCTCTACTACCTTTGCTACCCGCAGGGATGGCTCTACTACGAAGATCGCACCCCGCAAAACGCATACTGCACCAGCCAAGCTTGGAGCGGCGGCGGAAGCGCAACCAACGAAGCATCGGCCACTCTCACCGGCCTCGGCGGAGCCTATTTTGCACCTGGCACTCAGGGCGGGCAGGCATCTGTCACCGCCGGCGGTGTCAAAGGCGCTTTATCTGCTTTGAATAATTACGTCGGTTGTGACTCGATCAACTATTCAACCGCCGGATCATCGGGTCTAGGTGGTCACGCCGGTGCACTGCAACGCAGCACCGAACCCAACTATCGCGTGAACAACTGGAACTATGAATCCTGCCCGGC
>CALDKR010000249.1 GCA_937898095.1 uncultured Rhodoluna sp. | reverse complement strand
GGGTCAAGCTAAACAACGCTGCAGACAGTCAGGTAATCACTGAGAGCTTTAGCGGCATGGCCGGAGTTGAAGAGGTTCGCGATCAGCGCAGTTATCTCGATCAGATTTTTAGCATTCTCAATGCCGCATCGCTTGCTTCAATCGGAATTGCAGCACTGATGCTGTTCTCTGCGGGACTTTTGATCTCAACCACAATTCGACTCTCGGCCTTTAGTCGCCGTCGCGAACTCGGAATCATGAGATTGGTTGGTGCCAGCAACTTCTACATCCAGCTGCCATTCATTCTTGAGGGTGTAGTGGCTGCAGCTATTGGTTCGATTCTCTCGGCTGGCGCAGTGGTGGCAATCGTTCAATATTTCGTGCAGGGATACCTAGCTGAACGTCTGCCTTTCACCTCTTTTCTCAATATCGCCGACGCACTGTTAATTGCACCGGGCCTGATTGGCGCCGGAATTTTGCTAGCTGCAGTTGCGTCTGGCTTGGCAATTCGCCGATACCTGCGAATATAGAAACCTTATGCCTAGAGAACGTGGACAAAAGGTTGTCGCCAGCAACCGCAAAGCTCGCCACGACTATCACATCGAAGACACCTATGAGGCCGGCATGGTTCTCACTGGCCCTGAAGTGAAGTCGCTGCGAGCCGGGCGCGCATCTCTTATCGACGGTTTCGCCAGCGTTGAACACGGTGAGGCATGGCTCGAAAACGTTCATATTCCTGAATACACTCAGGCGACCTGGAACAACGGCCCATCGCGCCGCCGCCGAAAGTTGCTTCTGCACTCGCATGAAATCGCAAAGCTTGCCGGCAAAATCAAAGAGTCGGGCTACACACTTGTTCCGCTCTCGCTTTATTTCAAAGATGGCCGCGCCAAGGTTGAAATTGCATTGGCTCGAGGCAAAAAAGAATATGACAAGCGCCAAACGCTAAAAGAGCAGCAAGACAAGCGCGAAGCAGACCGTGCCATGTCTTCTAAGGGCAAAGACTGGTAGCTCGCGTGCGAGAATACAGTGGTCGAAAGTCAGTGAGCTAGGGGGAGCGCATGGCAAAAATCGCGGTTGTAATTCCGGCTTACAAAGTTTCAAATCACATCATCGAAGTGGTCAGCGAAATCGGCAAAGATGTCGACGCAATTTATGTGATCGATGACGCCTGCCCAGAGGGTTCAGGCAAACTCGTATCTTCGAAAATAAAAGACAAGCGCGTTCGCGTAATCACTCACTCTTCAAACCAAGGCGTTGGTGGCGCTGTGATCAGCGGCTATAGGGCAGCTCTAAAAGATGGCGCAGATGTCATTGTCAAACTAGATGGTGATGGCCAGATGGACCCAGCCCTCATCAAAGATTTGGTTTTTCCTATTGTCGAAGGCAAGGCTGATTACACCAAGGGCAACCGATTCGATAGCATCACCGGCCTTCGTCAAATGCCAGGAATCCGCATTTTCGGTAACGGTGCACTTTCGCTGATGACCAAAATCTCAACCGGATATTGGAACGTGACCGATCCGACAAACGGATTCACCGCCATCCACCGAGAAATGCTTGCTGGAATAGATCTGGAAATGCTCAGCAAGCGTTTCTTTTTCGAGTCAGACCTTCTCTTCAGACTTAGCCTTGCTAGGGCAGTGGTATGGGACATTCCGATGGAATCTCGCTACGGCACCGAGAAGAGCAACCTAAAAATCAGCCGTGCGCTTTTTGAATTCACATTCAAGCACGGGGTCAATTTTCACAAGCGACTTTTTTACAACTATTACCTTCGCGAGATGTCGGCAGCATCGATTGAGCTTCCGCTCGGCATTCTGATGTCGTGGTGGGGCTTGCTGTTTGGCATCGCAAAATACGTCGAGTCTCTAGAATCAGGAACACCTGCCACTGCCGGCACGGTAATGCTTTCGGCCGTGCCTCTTATTTTGGGCATCCAATTAATCTTGGCTTTTGTTAGCTATGACATTGCTTCGGTTCCGAAGCGCGTTCGACACAAGGGGTAGTCGCAGGCAATGAAAAACCTTTTCAAATCAGCTGATTCGGCGCAGGCAATCTGGGGTGCACTTGGGTTGGTTGCTGCTTTCTTTTGGCTGCAGGCCAAAGTGTCTGGGGTCTTTCCAACTGTTTTTCAAGACGAGTGGATCTACAGCATGCACTCGCGCTTGCTGCCACTGAGCGATTCACCAATCGCCAACTATTTGTATAGCTGGGTCTATTCAGGAACCAACGCTTGCGGTCTCGATTTTTATTCATGCGCCAAGCAGGCAAACGTAATCTTCATGCTGATTTTTGCCATCGGCATCTATTTGATAGCGCGTCGCTATTTGGGCTTTTATGCGAGCGCGGCAATTGCTTTTCTAGCGGCAATTAGCCCAATCTCTACATACGCTTCGTTCTTCATGCCAGAAAGCATGTATTTCGCGTTTAGTGTTTTTGCAATTTGGGCAGTGTTAGAGCTGCGCGATCGAAACAGTCTGATTTGGGCTGTTGGCGCAGGCGCACTTCTGGGCGCAACCGCACTGGTTAAGCCCCACTCACTCTTTTTGCTGCCGGTTATCGGGCTATTCATTGTTTTTGTGGTCAAGCCCGAAGGGTCTAGTTTGCTGAAGCGCCTAGTCACAGGCGCTGCCTATCTCGCTGGTTTTTTGGTTTTCAAGTTTGGTCTCGGTTTTCTTCTGGCCGGCAGTGCAGGTTTGGTTTGGTTTGGCACAAGCTATGAAGCGACGCTAAATAATGTTTTGAACCCAGGTGCGAACGGCATTGGATCGAGTGAACTTTTTGGCACGCCGGCTCAAGCGTTGGCTGCGGGCCAGCAACTGCTTGCTGCTGATGCGGTCGAAGCGCCAAAGGGCATCGCTGAACTTTTTCTAGCCCAACTGGGTGGCCATTATTTGGGCTTGTTTGCCCTTGCTGGCGTGACTCTGCCCGCGCTCATCGCGTTGATTTCAAGCCGTGCTGAGCAATTTACAAAGCTTCGCGAGCTTGCCTGGATGCTCGCACTTTCTCTGGTCATTTTTGTTCCGGCATTCGCTCTATTTGCGGCACTCGCAATCAATGGCGGTGACCCGCTGCAAGACCGCCTGGTCATGCGCTACTACGAGTTCTTGATCCCAATCGCTTTCATCGCCGGCATCGCCGGATTCAAGGCGGTTCAACAGCTCGCCGCAAAATTCAAGCTTGCAGTCTTGTTGACTACCGCAGTTGGCTTATTCGTGGTCGGCATTGTCGGCGTTGGCCAATACTTGCCTTTGATTTGGGACGGCGCAATGTTGCAAGGTCTCGCCACCCAGCGTTGGCTGATTGCTACCTACCTGATAGTTTCAGCCGCTATTTTGATTGCAAACCTCGGTCGCAAAGAGCAAATGCTCAAAACTTTGTGGGCGTTTGTGGTGCCGACGGTAGTTATTTCGAGCAGCTTTGTCGCGACCTCGGCGCTGCGCGACAACGCACTGGCGCCAGTATATTTTGACCTTGCCGGTCAATACGCCCGCGATAATTTGACCCCCGTTGAGCAGAACGACCTGGTTGTTGTTGGTCAAGTTCGCAACGAACTCGAAGCGGCAAAATTCTGGATCGACAACCCCAATGTTGACCAGTTTGTTTCGCCGGCAAATTCGACCGTTGAACTAGGTGCGTTGCCGGTCGATACAAAATGGGTTATCGCCATGAATGGCGTTGTTATTTCAGGCAACGTTTCAATCGTTCAGGGCGGCGACAACTGGAATTTATACAAGGTCAATTAGTCACAGCTAACTCACAGCCGGCGGCTATTTGCGATGTCGGTGGTTGGGCTTATTCTTATTGAGCTGTCAAAAGACAACACGAAAGCCCTGGGGCATTCAAAAACAGAGTCGCAAAGCTCTGAAAATTCAACATGGGGATGATCGGTTTCGACGCGTCTTGCAGTGACTGGAAGAAGCGGGCCGTGAATGTAGCGTCAACACGTAAATGTTCGCTGCGAAAAATAATTGCAAGTACAACTCGCAATAACGTTGCCCTAGCTGCATAAGCTAGCCCGACGTTCGTTAGCTCAGATGTGATTTCGGTCTGATTCCTAGCGTCATTTAGAAATCTCGCTGTGTAGTTATGCCTTAGGGCTGCACGGGACTCAAACTCAGGCTGAGCCTGTCGGTTATGTTGCTTCAAGCTAGCACCGGGGCTGAGAAAACCATTTTGAAGCTACGCCCGAAGAAGAGCCAGAAACCTCGAAGCGGACGGGGGTTCAATTCCCCCCATCTCCACTCATGCGCCTTAATCAAGCGCAATCGAGTCATCCCAAAGCAAATAGCCCACCAGCAATGGTGGGTTTTTTGCTTCTGCGGGGTATCGTTTTTGAAAAGGAGCAAACATGAGTTTCAGCAACGCAATCAAGAGTTTTTGGGCAAATTACGTCACATTTAGCGGTCGCGCGCGACGTAGTGAATTCTGGTTCGCAGCGCTGTTCACGACACTGGTGAGCATCGGCGTATCGATTGTTGCCCCTGGTTCCGTCGAGCACGTGAACGGCTTCGATGTTCAACAGGCATCTCCACTTTCAAACCTCTGGTCATTGGCCACCTTGCTGCCGACTTTGTCGATTACCTGGCGCCGACTTCATGATGTCAATAAATCAGGCGGTTGGTTTTTCTTCATTTTCTTGCCAATCGTTGGATGGATTCTTTTGCTAATTCAGCTCGTGAAAGAAGGCGACGCCGACGCGAACAGATTTGGCGAACCGGTCAAATAACGCACTTAAGTTTCAAAAAGCTATGGCAGAAAACAAAATCGTCGAATGCACTCTTGAGCAGCACGGTTCGGCGATTCTTGAAATTTTGAATGAGGCAATTCTCAATTCAACAGCCCTCTATGACTACAAGTCACGCACGGCCGAAGACATGGTCAAGTGGTTTGAGTTCAAACGAGCTGGCAATTTTCCTGTGATAGGAATCGAATCCGCCGATGGTGAGCTGCTCGGCTTTGCAAGCTATGGAACCTTTAGGGCCTGGCCTGCCTTCAAATACAGTGTTGAACACTCGATCTATGTGCACAAAGATCACCGAGGGCAGGGGCTGGGTCGTGAGCTGCTCGAGGCAATAATCGAGGCCGCTAAGTCGCAGCAAAAGCATGTGCTTGTTGGTGCAATCGATGCAGAAAACTCTGGCAGCGTCGCGCTGCATGAAAAATTTGGATTCAAGGCAGTTGGAACATTGCCACAGGTCGGATTCAAATTTGGCCGTTGGCTCGACCTGGTTTTTTATCAGCTGGTTTTAGAAACCCCAGAAGATCCAACCGATGGCTAATTAGCATCAACGAGCACAGGCACAGGCAATCCGATTGTTGGCCAAACTAAACTTGCCGCATGGTTGAAAATCCGATTGTTGACTGGCTAATTTCGTATGGCACGACAGGCATGGAAGTAATCGGTGTGGTTGCATTTGCTCTTTCGGGGCTGATCGAGGCATCTCGCAAAAAGTTTGACATCGTCGGCATGGCCATGGTGGCGGCACTAACCGCTTTTGCTGGCGGAACATTGCGCGACATTTTGCTTGACCGTCGACCATTCTTTTGGGTTGAAAACGAATTTTATATTTGGGGAATTCTCGTCGTTTGCATTTTGCTTTTGATTTTTGTTCGACGCGCACACCTGCAACTGACCGAAAAGGCGGTCGAGTGGCCAGATGCCCTGGGACTCGGGATTTTTGCTGCCAGCGGCACTCAGCTAGCGCTCGACAGTGATATGCCTTGGCTTATCGCCGTCGTTATGGGAGTCGTTACTGCAACCTTCGGTGGAGTGGCTCGAGACATTGTGGTCAACCACGTTCCCCGAGCATTTACCGATCATGAGCCATACGCTGTTATCGCATTTGCCGGTGGATGGCTGGTCATTTTGCTTAATGAGCTTGCGTTTGAGCGGTGGTTAATTATGTTCATCGCCGCCGGCGTCATGACGGCCATTCGATTCGCGGTAATGCTTTGGGGCTGGAAGGTGCCAGCCTGGCGGGCTTAGCCACAACACAGCCTGGCGGGCTTAGCCACAACACAGCCTGGCGGGTTTAGCTGGCCGCTGACTCTTCAGTCGAACAAGGTGCCAATTGAGCCACGCGCTGTGGAGTCACACCCAGCAGAACCGCAATGTCGCGCATGGTCAAGCCTTCGTCACGCATGCGAGAAACAACATCGCGAATTTCGGCCGATGCCTCTTCTTGCAGCCGCTGTGCGGTTGCCATTTTGTCTTGGGCAGCTTCTAGGTCGCAGATGACTCCCGGCATAACTGCCTCAACCTTGATGATGATGTCGCATTTTTCAGTGCCGGTTGCATCGTGAGCGAGGTCTTTGATTTGCTCAGTCGCTTTGTCAAGGCGTTTAGCCACCGTGCGAAAGTTGTTGAGTTCAGGAACAGCAACCAGCCAGCCATCGGCTTGGCGTTCAAACTTTGCCTTGATCTCCAAAACAACCTCCTGAAATACTTGTAAAGGCCTACTTGACAAATCTTGTCAAGCCGTGCTTTACTAAACATCGTAAGCGCGATTGCGCAACAACACAACTACTAATCATTCAAGGAAAAACAATGAACGTTCTAAACATCGTTATTGCAGTTGCTGCTCTTGCGCTATCTGTTTTCACCGCTGTCGGTTTCTATAAGGCCGGCTCTTTCAAGGCAAAGTCATCACGCGAAACCCTATTGGGTGCTGGCTTTGGCTGGGTTGAGAAGACCCCATTTGGCGTAGTTCGCCTAATCGCTTGGCTAGAGATTCTGGGTGCCGTCGGCATCGTGCTTGCGCCAGTTTTCGCCTACGTGGTTCCTGGTTTTGCTTGGGCTCAGGCTTGGGGTGTTGCAGCTGCAGCAGGCCTAGCGCTGACCATGATTGTTGCTTTCTGGGTTCACGCAGCGCGTGGCGAGGCTAAATACACCTGGAAGATGAACCTAAACCTCTTCTTGGTTTCAGCAGTGTCAGCAGTTCTGCAGGCAATTGTTGTTTTGCCACTGTTCTAAAAACCTAAGATCAAACCTTAGTTAGTTTCACCACGGCAGCCCTGCCGGCGGCTCGATTAAGAGTTGCCAGCAGGGTTGTTCCAGTTACGGCAATCAAAATCACGGTGGTCACTGCTCGGCCGAGATCCCAGATCAGACCACCGGTCACAATTTCAAACCGGACGAACCGAGTCAGATTTTCAACTAATCCTGCGCCGGCTGCATAAGAAACCGAGCTGCCCGCGCCGGCCAAATAAGGCCAGTTCCACATTGTCATCATGGCTCCGTATGTAAAACTCGCCGGCACCGAAAACAAGCTCAACACAAGTCTCGGTCGACGCACTTTTGGCATGAGACCGGCTGTCAAACCAATCAAGCTAATCGCCAACATTTGAAAAGGCAGCCAGGGCCCAAAGCCGCCGCTGATAAGCGCCGAGAGCAAAAGCGAAGCCGAGCCAAGCAGAAAGCCAAATGTCGACCCAAAAACATAAGCCGAGATGATGACCAAAAAGAATGCAGTCTCGATGCCGGCAACGCCAGCGCCAAGCAATCGAATCACTGCATTAAGTGCAATCAACACAGCCAAAACCGCAATCTGTCGAGGGCCCAAGCCCTTATAGAGCAGCTCAATCAAAATAAGAATCAGTAGCATCGATGCTGAAATTGCCATCGCAAACTGGGCGGTTGATGAGTGTTCGGCGGCTTTTTGCTCGATGATTACCGGCCAGCAAAAACTGACCAAAATTAGAGCAATCGACGACAAAATCGATGCCAACCTGACGGCATTTTCGAGCCTCGGAACAGATCTCACTTGTTCACCCCAGGGCTGTTCGCAGTCTTGAATGACCTGCCAGAAATCATCAAAGGCTCAGATAGTTGATTTTCTGAAATGTTCAGAGTTCGATCTGCAACGGCCCCAGCGAAATTGAAATCATGGGTGGCAACTATGACCTGCTTGCCTTCGGCCTGAAGGCGCCTGAGCTGAAGCGCAAGTTCTCGCCTTGCCTTTTGATCTAAACCGCGAGTCGGCTCGTCAAGCAAAATCAAATTCTCGTCTCGCACTAGCTGCACAGCCAGGGCAAGCGCCAACTGTTGCCCGGCTGACAGATCGCGAGGGTGAATGTTTGGATCGACTCGACCGACCAGTGACTCAAAAATTCGACTGGTTGCTCCAGGTGCTTTTGAAGCGGACTCGTCTGATTCTGCAAACTCTGCATGCAAGCTTTGCAAGAACAGCAGGTCACTTGCCCGTTGCGGAACCAATACCGCGTTGAATTCGCTTTGAAGCCTCCATAACAGCGTTGTTTTGCCCGAGCCATTTGCTCCAACGATGGCGACAATTTCTGGCTCAGCAACAGTGCGGGGTGCAACCCATTCAATTTCTGTTGCTGTCGCGATCTCAAATTCGCGAGTTCCTGCCAGCGCTTTGCTAACGGTTCCATCGAGATTCACGGTCGCGACAGAATCTACGACGCTCCTCAGCTGGTCAATTCGATGCTCGCTAACGATGATCGTGTATCCGTGTTTTTGATTCAGACTCTTCAAAGTGCGAAGCACGGCCGTTGCAGATTCGGAATCTAATGCAGAAGTTGGCTCATCTAAAAGCAAAATCTTTTTGTCACCAGCGATTGCGGCTGCGATGGCAACTTTCTGCTGCTCACCACCCGAAAGTTCAGTCACCTGCCGCGTAAGAAGCGTTTCGATTTCGAGCAGGGCCGTGATCTCACTAATTTTGCCTTGAATTTCAGCCGGCTCGACACCGAATTGCTCTAACCCAAAAGCTATTTCTTCATCGACATACTCGGCCACAAATGACGATTCGGGCTGCTGATTCACAAAAGCAACCGTCTCGGCTAGTCGCTGCGCTGCGATCCCAATCGACTTTCGGCCATCAATCAAAATCGAACCAGATGCGATTCCGCCAGTGAAGCTGGGGGCAAGCCCGGCAATAGACATCAGCAGTGTGGTTTTTCCGCTGCCGGTTGGCCCGGTTAACAGCGCAAACTCACCGTCATCAATGTGAAGGTTTACTCGCCTGAGCGCAGGATGCTCTGCGTCGGCGTAAATAAACGTGAGATTTGAAATGTCGATCATGAGAGCCATCCGACGGTGGCTGCAGCCGCAATGAAAATGCTGCTGAGTGACACAAGCCAGTCGACAAGGGTGAATCTAAGCGGATTAATCCGCGTGCGCTTTTGACGCGGAGCTGCAATTCGAATTGTGACAATCGCAGAAAGCACACCAGATAAAAGCGCTATCGAGGCGGTAAAAATTTGGTCCGACGAGATCCAGAGTGAGGTTGAAATAGCAAAACTAATCAGCGTGAAAATCGCGACAACTCTAAAAAGCAATTTGCGAGTTGGTGAAAGTTGAGCTCGTCGCCCAAAGCCACGATTTGCCATCGATGCGGCTAATTCAAACGACTGACTGAGCGCGTCTTCAAGCACAGGAATCAGAACGCGCTTAATCAGCTGCTGCTTTTTTGCCTGGCCCCTAAGCCGCTGCACTCGTCTAACTCTTTCAAAGCCAGAAATTATCGAGGGAGCAAAATTCAAGGCAATAGAGATAGCGATTGCCAATTCATACAATGCACTAGGAACTGCGCCTATCAGGCGCTTCGGCGCTGCCAAAGTGTTCGCTAGCCCGACACTCAAAATTATTGCGGCAAGACGCAGGCCGTCGGTGATTGCCGAGGTGAAGCTCGCCGAACTCATTTCGCCAAATAACTTGATTGACCCAAGCCAGCCCAATTGAATTTCAAGTCTAGGAATCCCGAATAAAGCCTGCGTTTCGCTTAGTGGGCCGATGGTTTCATAGTTGAAAATCAGGCGAAAAATAACCCTCGTTGCAAATACACCTATCGCCAACACAGCATAAAGTCTTGCCGAGGCGGCCATTGAGGTTTGCTCGCGAATTAGCAAGCCAAGGCTTGCCAGAGTCAAGACCTGAACCAGCAAAAATTGCAAAGATGCCGACGACGCAAGCGAAATTAGAGCAATTGCGACCAGCCACCACGAACCCGGATGCAATCGCATAGTTCGATTTGACTGAGTCAAAATGGCAATCAATTATTTGCAGATGAAAGCTGCCGCAGGCAGGCTTGGCGTGGTGTCTGGCTTGTCATTTTCAACAAAAACCCAGCCCTCATAATCGCCGCATTCAGGATTGGTTTCTGCTGCCCCGACTTCACTCAATCTCCAGGTGCTTGGGCTCAGTGAGTTGGCTTGAAAATATGACCAGTAGCCCAAGGTGTAGGTAGGTTTTGGGCCACAGCTCTGAGTTTCTTCGGCTGGATAGCCGTTGATGCGGCAAGCGAAACCGACAGGGTACTTCTTTGAGCCCTCCATTTTGACGCCGACCTCAGACGGAAGATCCCAGCCGGTTCCGGTGAAATCTTTCGCACACTTCACAATCGATTCATGGTTGGCAGACGCGCCAAAATCAACCACAAAGGTCACGCCCGACCCGACACAAGCTCCATCGGTGCTAGCGCTAGAAAGACCCGAAGTCTCGCCAGCTTGGTCACTTTGGGGGCCGCTAAAAAAACTGAACGCGCCTATGACCGCAACTAGGCCGATCAAGCCGATGAGAACTGGTCTGAGTGGAATCTGTTTGGCTGCCAAAGTGGCCCCTTCATATTTGAGGAGCAAAAAAGTCGGCACGCAAAGTTAACCGACTCCACCGCAGTCCTCGACGGTCTAATTGGAGTCATTTCTATCGATCAGGCAATCCGACTTTGAATTCCAAAAACGGAATACATTCACGGTTGCGGGACAGCGCCAGATTTTCACTGGCTTTCCCTGATCGAAAGCAATGTTCAGCCCTAGAAAGGCTGCTATTTCAGGTTAGCAGTGCATTAGGGAAGTGAAATCAAGCTGCTAAACAGTGAGTAACCAACAAAAACAAAAGCATCCATGATGAAGTGCGCTAGCACCAGCGGCATGACTCGACCAAACCTCTGATGCGCCTTGGCGAACACCAGCCCCATGACAAAGTTGCCAATCAGGCCGGCAAAGCCCTGATAAAGGTGATAGCTGCCTCTCACCGCGGCACTAATCAGAGCAATTTTTGTGTCTGCAAGGCTCAGCGCACCGAGTCGATTTTGAAGATAGCCAACGACAATAACTTCTTCTAGAAGCGCCGCTTTCAGGGCAGCCAGCAGCAGAACCGGAATCGCCCACCAGGTCTGACTCAAGGCGGCGGGTTCAACTTTTGAGCTCAAACCCAGAGCGCGTGCCAGCAAATAAAGGGCAATTCCAGGAACCCCAATCGCCGCAGAAATAATCAGGGCTCTTGCTGAATCGCTGCCGAACTTCTTGAAATTTAGCCCAAGTGCCTCGAAGGGTTTTTGACCGTTTGACCAAAGCAGAAATAGCACCAGAGCCACAGGGGCGAGCCCAAATGCAAAGCCCAAAACTTGATAGGTGAAATCAAGCCATTCGCGATCGGCGAGCGACTGATTCAGCTTTGATGTTTGCCCAGCGAGCCCAGTCTGTGCGGTGAGCTTAGCGATTAGCGAAACTATTGAATAGGCAGCTGATGCACCCAGGCTGAGTGAGAACACAACCGCGATTTCAGTCCAGATTCTAAATTTTGAATCTCGCGACAGTGCTTCGCCAGATCGGAAGAGCACACGTCTGAACTCCAGTCACTTAGGCATAT
>CALDKR010000248.1 GCA_937898095.1 uncultured Rhodoluna sp. | reverse complement strand
CTTGATGCGCTCGTGCAGTTCACCCTCTGAGTCCTCAGGCGAAATTTCAACCTCACGCTGAGCAATGTGTGGCCCGGTGTCGACGCCCTCGTCGACAATGTGCACGGTGACTCCGGTGGTTTTTGCGCCAGCAAAAAGTGCGTCGCGAACTGCGTGCGCCCCCGGAAAAGCTGGCAATAGCGAAGGGTGGGTGTTGATCAGATTTGGGCTCAGTGCCGAAACAAAGTTGGCTGGCAAGATTCGCATGAACCCAGCCAAAATGACCAAATCAGGATTGAAGTGTTTGATGTTTGCCAAAAGCACATCGGCCCAGGCTTCGCGAGAATCAAATGACGATGGTGTGACCACAAAAGTTGGAACACCGAACTGATCTGCGTGGTGCAAACCATCAGCTGGGTTGTCGGCGCCAACCGCAACGATTTTGGCTCCAAAAAGTGGGTTCTCGGTTGCTTCTAGAAGTGCGCGCAGGTTTGAGCCTGCACCTGAAATTAGAACGACAACTGACAGCATTTGGCTAGTTTAGCGAACCCTCAGTGCCCATGGCGGTCGGCGCCTTGCTGCTTGGGCGCTTGGGCGATTTGCTCTGCTTTGGGCGCATTGGTTTTTGCAGCAGCGGGTGATCTGCGGCTTGCGGCTTCGCGCTATAGAACGAAACCAAAATGCTGACCGCGGCGACCTCAACAAAGGTGACCAGCATGACCAACCAAGGGGTTATGCCCACAAAAGCCAAACGACCTGGGCCGACTGAGCCTGAGGTGATAAGTGCGATGATCCCCATTTCAAACGCTGCAACCGTGGCGATCGAAAGCCCGAGCGAGAACGCCGCATTGAGTGGGTTCGCGAATTCAAATCGAATCTCATCGGCGTGCTTTCGAATGGCAACCGTTGCCACAAATGCTGCAACCAGCGGCACAACTATTGCGATCATGCCGAAATGAAGTTCACCGACCGGCAATGCTGCCAGAACCGGAATGGACGGGATTGGACCGGTGGCAGTGCCGAGTGGACTGATGTGTGAACCAAGGCCAATTGCGAAACCCGCGCCCGTTAGCCAAGCTGCACCAAAGGCAATGAGATTGGGCAGCAAAATCAACTGCCCGATAGTGACGAAAAAGCCACCGATAACGCTCACGTGCAGGCCCTCATAAAGGCGAATTATGTTGATCCAGTTAACGGCCAACATCAGCGCTAACAGCGCCGCCGATGTTGCAAAAAGAATTGCGACAACCGCGGTTCCGCCGCGAAGAGCTGGGCGAGCCAGTGCACGAATGCCCCAGTGAAGATTTTCGAATCTAATCTGAAGCCACTTCTTGAAGATTGCGATTTCAATCGCGGTTGAATCTTTGGCGGTCAGCGAGCCGAGCAACATGAAAAAGCCGAAGAAAACCGGAGGGAAGAAGGTCGCTTGCCACGCGACCGGATAAATTGCCGAGTCATAAACCGAGGTGCTCAAACCAAAAGCTGCCGCAGCATAGAGCGCAACTGCGCCGACCCAGCTGACCATCACTCGCTCACTCATGGCGACTCTGCGGCCAAATCTAAACGCGAGATAACCAACAAAAATGCTTAGCCCGAGGGGAATCAAGCTCAGCACAAACTGAGGTGTCGTGATGCCAACGATTTCGCCAGCCGGCACGATTAGGCGGGTGCCGTGAGCCATCAGCCAAATATCAACCGAGGTTTTGTAGGGTGTTGCCCAGTTGATTGAAGGGTCGTTCTCGATTAGCCAGATAAGCATCATCGGGGCGAGCAATATGCCCACCCCGATGGCTACTATCACCAGCGACTCAACGGCCGCCAGCAAAAAAGCTAATCTGCGATTCAAGAGCAACCCTAAATAAGGCCTAGAGGCTCTTGTAAACCTCACGCATAAGCGCTGCGGTCTCGCTTGGAGTCTTGCCGACCTTTACGCCGCAAGCCTCGAAAGCCTCTTTCTTTGCCTGTGCGGTTCCGGCTGAACCAGAAACAATCGCACCGGCGTGACCCATGGTCTTGCCCTCAGGAGCGGTAAAGCC
>CALDKR010000247.1 GCA_937898095.1 uncultured Rhodoluna sp. | reverse complement strand
TTTCCCTACACGACGCTCTTCCGATCTATCTCGTCGGTTGCATCCATCTGTTCGCATGAATAAATGTATTCACCCTCACCGAGCTCAACGGTCAGCTCGCGAGTCAAGCCAACACCAATGTTCTCGATTTCAGAGACAATGCCCTCGCCGTCTGACTTCAGAATATAGAACTCAGAAGTCTTGTCGCCAACGTTTTCAATCACGAATGTCACCACGCCGGCGGCGAATTCAGTTTGTGAAAGTTCGCAGGTGGTTGCGTCTTGGACGACGCTAATTTTCGCGTCTGCTTCTAGCGGAGCACAGGCTGAAATCGACAACGACAAACCTGCGGCTGCTGCCGCAAAGATAACTTTTTTCATTTTTTATTTGGCAACTTTTGTTTTTAGAGGAACAGAAACTTTGGTTTGGTTTTTTGGTTTTTTGCTATTGAAGAGCCAAATCGCAAATGCCACATAAGAAACCCAGGCTGCTGCCTCGAGCCATGAGGTCTTCGGGCTGAAATTGAAGATTCCCTTTGCCAATGCGCCAAACCAACTGTCGACTGAGATCGTGCTCGAGACATCAAAGGCCAAAAACTTCATGCCTGGCAAAACGCCGGCTTCTTGAAGATCGTGCATGCCATATGACAACACTCCTGCGGCTACAAAGATCAAAAAATATCCGGTCACGGTGAAGAACTTTTTTAGGTCGATTTTGACTGCGCGTCTGTAAAGCAAATAGCCCATGATGCTTGCCGTAATGATTCCGAGAACGAATCCGAAAACAGGTTCGATAGTCGAGCCAGCAGCTTGAACCGCGCTAAAGAAAAACAGTGCCGTTTCAAGGCCCTCACGTGCAACTGCAACAAAGGCCATAACTGCGACCATAAGCACGCCACCTTGAAGTGCACTTTCTAGCTTGCCTTGAAGTTCGGCGTTTATTTTGGCGCCGGTGTCGCGCATCCAGATAATCATCCAGGTGACTAAAGCTACCGCGATGATCGACATGATTCCGCCGAACATCTCTTGAGCGGTGAAGGTGTTTAGCAGCGAGAATCTGGTGTATGTGAGCAGTGCTCCGAACAGCACGCTAAGCAGCAGAGCGGCAAAGACGCCAAGCCACACATAAAGAATTCGATTGCGACGTTCGGTGCGCACCAGATAGGTGATCAAAATGCTGACCACAAGCGCAGCTTCAGA
>CALDKR010000246.1 GCA_937898095.1 uncultured Rhodoluna sp. | reverse complement strand
GGTTGATCGAAATGCGGGCGCATCAAAAATCGCCACCAATTCATCCGTGTCTAATTTGGTCGCCGGGCAAACCGCAGGTGATTCAGGTTTTCAAAGACAACAAGAACAGCAGCAGCAATCGATTTCGAGGGAACAAAAATGCTGAGCAGAATCGCAGAGTCGCTATTTTGGATTGGCCGTTATGTGGAGAGGGCCGATGGCACCGCGCGTTTGCTCGATGTGCACCTGCAGTTGTTGCTCGAAGACCCGTGGGTCGACGAAGACACCGCCTGCCGCTCGCTGCTCGAGGTGATCGGTTCATCGGCGCATTTTCCGCATCAACTGACCCGTCAAGATTTGCTCAACACTTTGTCGGTCGATCGCAGCGAGCCAGCATCGATTGCGTCTTCGCTGACCTCGGCTCGTGAGAATGCTCGCCGTGTGCGCGAGATTGTTTCGACCGAGCTTTGGGAGTGCCTAAACACCACCCGTTCGCGCATGCCGCGCAAGGTTTCGATTGAGCGCGCGCACGACTTTTTTGGTTGGGTTCGCGAACGCACCGCACTGGCAGTCGGCATTGTCGAGAGCTCAACCTCTCGTGACGAAGCTTGGACCTTTTTCAATCTTGGTCGGTCACTCGAAAGAGTCGACATGACCGCCAGACTGCTGGCCACGTCAGAGTTGACGGAGGCCAGCGGACCATCTTGGACCACCATTTTGCGCAGCTGCGGCGCTTATGAAGCATATTTGCGCACCTATCGCGGCGTGCCCTCGGCAACCAATGCTGCTGAGTTTTTGCTGCTTGACCGCATTTTTCCGCGCAGCGTGATTTTCGCGCTGAACCGCGCCGAAAAGTCGCTGGCCGACCTGGCTCCGAGCACTGATCGCGTCGGAGTTTCAGATCAGGCACTGCGCCAGCTAGGGCAGATTCGCACGAATCTCGAATATCGTTCAGCTCCTGAAATTCTGGCGAACCTGACCGCAGAGATGACCAGCCTGCAGCACGGCATCGGTGAGGTTTCAGAGGCGATTCGCGCCAGGTATTTCCCGGTTAATGTGCTGCCCACCTGGATCGGAGAAACATCGTGACCCGATATCGCATCGTGCACACCACCGGTTTCAAATATCCCGGTGCGGTTGCTGCCTCATACAACGAAGCCCGAATGAGTCCAGTTCGTGACGATACTCAGTTTGTATTGTCTTCAAAAATCGACATTCAACCGCACACCTCGGGCCACGAGTATTACGACTTTTTCAACACTCGCGTTTCGGTTTTTGAAGTGCTCGAGCCGCATGATGAATTGCAGATCTCAGCCACATCGGTGATTGAACTTCGACCTCGAAGTGCTGCTGGCGAGGGGCTGGATTGGCAGGCGATTGCGAACGCGACCCCACTGTCTTTGTCGCTCACTGATGCAGTAGCGCAGACAAAGCGAACATCTCCATCAGCCGATTTGGTTAGATTCGCCAAGAAGTGCGCAAAGACCATGACACCAAATGAAACCGCAATGGCGATTTGTCAAAAGGTTTATTCAGAGATGACCTATCGCCACGGTCACACCGGTGTGCATTCAATTGCAGCTGAGGCGTGGTCAGCAAAGGTCGGTGTTTGCCAAGATTATGCCCACATTGCGATCGGCACTCTAAGGGCAGCCGGAATTCCGGCTCGCTACGTGAGCGGATATTTGCACCCGAGCAAAGAGCCAAAACTTCACGAAATGGTGGCTGGCGAATCGCACGCTTGGGTCGAATGGTGGTCTGGCGAGTGGAATTCATATGACCCCACCAACGATGTTGCAGTGGCAGACAGACACATCGTGGTTGCGCGCGGTCGCGACTATGACGATGTGCCGCCACTGCGCGGGGTTTATGCGGGGCCGTTCTCGGGTGAACTTTTTGTGAAGGTTGAAATAACCAAAGAGGCATAGCGATTTCGCTGGTCGGCACAGTCGCACTAGAGCGCTAATCTTTGCCTATGACTGCATTGCCACTGGTTCGCACATTCACTGATAACGAAGGCATCGACATCACTTTTTATGAGTGGCCGGTTGCCAAATCTAAAGGCGTGGTTCAGTTGGTGCACGGCTTGGGTGAGCACGCCCGCCGCTATGACCACGTGGCCGCAGCATTCAATCGTGCCGGATACAGCGTTTATGCAGACGACCACCGCGGTCACGGCCAAACTGGTGTGAACATGCGCGCCAGCGGCGCAATCAAGCGTCAAGGTCAACTTGGTGCTGGTGGCATGAACGCCGTGTTTGCTGACGTTCGCCAACTAAGTCACATCATCTCTGGCGAGCACCCAGAAGAGCCGCTAATTTTGTTCGGCCACAGCTGGGGTTCGCTAATCAGTCAGCGCATCTGGAATAAATACTCTGACGAATTTGACGGCCTAATTTTGAGTGGCTCGACCATCGCTCTGCCAGGAATCATGCCTAGCTCTGGGTTCAACAAGCGCTGGCAAAACACCGTCGGCGCATCTGGTCATGAATGGCTCAGCCGTGATCACGAGGTGGGTCATGAGTTCAGAGTTGATCCGTTGAATTTTCCTGAATCGGCACTCGAGGTTTTCGGCGTTGCTAACGCTGCTCGCCTGCTTGGCACCCCGAGCAAAAACATCGACGCACACGTGCCGATTTTGCTAATTGCTGGCTCAGAAGATGCCCTTGGCGGCGAGCGAGGCAATCGAATGCTGGCCAATGCCTATAAAAAGGTTGGTGTTGAAGATTTGAATGTGATTATTTATCACGGTGGCCGTCACGAAATGGTGAACGAGACCAATAAAGATGAAGTTCTGGCTGACTTAGTTGGTTGGCTTGAAGAACGATTTGGGTAGTCGACACATCGCAACAGCCTCGTCGATGTCGAGGGTCAGAAGATCCTGAGTTTCAGGGTGACGCTTCATATACATAACGACATAGCTGCAGACCGGGGTCACCTTTTGATTGCCCTTGGCCCGCACATCGGATAGTGCCTCGCGCATCAAAATCGCCGCATAATTTTTGCCACGCAGAGCCGGGTCAATCTCGGTGTGAACAAAGCGCACCTCAGTGTTGCCATCAGCCATCGGGTTCAATTCATAGTCAGCCAAACCGATCTGGCGGCCATCAAGATGAATCTCATAGCGAAGTTCAGCGGGGTTGTGAGTGACGACTGGGTCCATGTGTCTATTATCGGGCCCGCACCGATTCTGACAATCACATGACGTAATCAAACCGTTACCGTTTTAGTTTGCTTGGCGTTCATCAGAAGGTTTAGTGTCGGTTCTACTAGGGGAGTATCCCACGTAGGTGCATCGACATAACCGGCGAAAGCCCGGGCACCTAGCCAGAGAAATCTGGTGGAGAGACTTAGTCTTCGGATGGCGGGGCCGTGAAGACTAAACCCCCAACCTCCGAAGTCGAACTTTCCGTTGGAAAGCTCTCACTGATATTCGGAGGAATAAATGAAGAAAATTGCAATCGCAGCAACGGCGCTAGCCCTGATTGCTTCGTCAATTACAGCGGTTCCTGCCCAGGCAGCATCAGCATCTCAGGCACACGTGCTTGACGCTTGTTCAAAGGTTGGCGAAATCGCAAAGGGTCGCGGTGCCGACGGCTCAGACCTTAAGTGCGGTGTCGCTACCGTTGGCTCAAAGGCTGGCAGCAAAGTTTGGCTGTACCCATCACTACCTGTGATCTCAAATGTTGACGTAGTGATTCCTAACAAGCTGACCTCAGGCTTCGGTGGTTTCGGAAAAGCAATCGCTGACGCACTGAAGGCTGAGGGCCTAACCAAGAGCGAGCCAGTGCTAACTGAGAAGGCACTGACCTACAACCTCACCTTGGACTACCTAAACAAAGATCTTTATGGCAAAGCCGGCAAGCTAGGTGTGACTGGTTTCGCTCAGGTGAGCGGTGCCTACACTACCCGCAGCGCAACTCGCCCTTCAGCCGGTGTGCCAGCAGCACGCATGATGGCTGAATATGAAGCCATTGCGGTTAAGGCTGATTCAAAATACAAGACCATCGAGCAGTTGCTTGCTGATCTAAAGGCCGACCCTAAGAGCATGACCATCGTCGGCGGCAACGTCGGAGGCATCGACAACTACACCGCAGCTCAGATCTTCGACAACCTGAAGCTAAGCATCAAGCAGATGTCATACGTTGCCAACCAGGGCAAGGTCACCTCGTCTCTTCTTAGCGACGCTAAGTATGCATTCGGTATTTCTGGTTATGCAGACTTCGCA
>CALDKR010000245.1 GCA_937898095.1 uncultured Rhodoluna sp. | reverse complement strand
GCCCTTGCTGCGCGCAGCTCGGCCGCTTAGCCAACCGCCCAGGGCATCAACCGCAAGCCCCAGGCCGATAATGACTAGGAACACAACTTCCCATCCGTTAGCCATCATTAGATTGCTGCCAAAACTGCGTTTAGGTCTGCGGTTGTCGGTGGCTCAGCGCCGGCACGCTCGCAGGTAATCGAGGCAGCAACGCCGGCCACGCGAACAAACTCGTGCAGCTGGTCGTCGCTCAGGTTGCCCAATCGAGCAAATGCGCGATCGCCGAGGGTGTCAGAGTCGTGCAGTTGACCGAGCAGGTTGGCACAGAAAGTGTCACCGGCACCAACGGTGTCGACAACATTGATCTTGCGAGACGGCACATCGAAGCGCACGCCGCCTGGTCGATAAACCGAAACTCCGTCGCCGCCGCGAGTCACAAAAACGTGGCGGCCAGTGTCGCCGATCCAGTCATTCACGATGTCATCGATGTATGCACCGGTCTCAAGACCATAGAGCCACTCGATGTCTTCGTCAGAAGCCTTGATGATGTGCGAGAAGCTGTTAACGCGCTCAACGCGCACGCGCTCGACCTCGCGGTCGAAGCCAAGTGCTGGGCGCATGTTTATGTCGTGGCTAATGGTTAGGCGCTCCTCTTTATAGAGGCGCTCACCCCAGGCTTCGATAACGGCGTTGCCCGGCGCCATGGCCATGGTCAAGCAGCCGAACTGCAGGGCCTTCGCATCGAGGCGGTCAAGGTCGGCGTCAGTCGGCAATTCAGCCGGGGTCCAGCCCCAGTCAGCGGTGCCGTTGACATAAAACGCGTATGAAGGCACGCCGTGTGAGTCGATTGAGACGACAGCCAGTGTGGTTAGTTCGGTGGCAGCGATTGCGTGGTCGAGGCCAACGCCGTTGGTCTCTAGACGTTCGCGAATAATTTTTCCGAAGCGGTCGTCAGAGATTCGCGCGAGAAACTGCTGCGGTGTGCCGCGGCGAGCGAGCGCAATCGCAACGTTGGCGTTAGCACCACCGACAATGGCGTTGAACGCGCCAGCCTGATAGCGGTTTTCAATCAAGTCAATCAGGGCTTCACCAATAACGAGGATCATCTTTCACCTTTGTATTCGGGGTCATATTCGGGATACATCTTTAGATTCGCGACCGATCCTCTGGCGATTAGCTCGGTTGGCAAAATTATTTTTTCACCGGGTGCGCTGTCGGAATTAATCTCTGCGAGAAGTTTATCTACGGCAATCTGACCCAGCTCTTCGACGGGTCGAGAAACTACGGTCAAACCTGGCACCATCGCCGCAGCCCAGTCAGAATCGTCGATCGTGATAAGCGAGATGTCAACCCCGAGCCGCATCTGACGATTGCCAGCCACCTTCATAACGGCAAGCGCCATGTCGTTGTTCGAAGCAAAAATAATTGTCGGAGCTTTAGGTTGATCAAGAATTTGCATTACAGCGGCTTCGCTGACCGTCGGGTTGTCTTCGCAATAAATCCAGGTGTGCTTTGCTCGCGAATTTATGTCAGTTGTTGCATTTAAGAAACCGTTGACGCGATCGTCGACTGTGCTGATCAAGGCGGCCGGTCGTTCTTTTGAATAACCACGGATGTTCGGCGCTGCAATTAAGAAGGCAAATCGTTTGTGGCCCATGGCGTGCGCATGGCGAACCGCCTCTTCGGCGCCCTGAAAGTCATCGGTCGTAACCGAGGTTAGCCGCACGCCATCTAGTCGGCGGTCAATCAGAATCGCAGGTCGTCCATTTAGCTGCTTGGCAGACAGGTGATCGTGAACTGCAGTGGTGGATGGCACGACAATCAAACCGTCAACTTGTTTTTCGAGCAGCGTCTCGACGGCATTGCGCTCAACCTCGATCGCTTCATCGCTGTGTGTTATCAGCACCTCATAGCCGCGACTGCGACTCGAATCAACTATTGCCTTGGTGGCGCGATCGAAAAACGCATTGGTGAAATCTGCGACAATCACTAGCCCGATGGTGTTGGTGCGGCCACTGCGCATTGACTGCGCTAGTGCATTTGGGCGATAGCCAAGCTCAGCTGCAGCTGCCTGAACAGCCGCTTTTGTCTCTGCATTGATGCGCCCGTAGTTGCTCAGTGCGCGAGAGGCGGTGGCCCGTGAAACTCCAGCGCGCGCGGCAACATCGACGATGGTTGGTGCGTTTGATTTAGCCATTGACTCACCACACCTTTCGGGTCGCTGTTATAAACCGTGACAAAACCGTTATCGAGAAAATTTGCCTTGTGCAACATCGCGATGTTTGAATTGTAGAGGAAGTTGCGAGAACGTTCTCGCAATTCTCACAAATCTCGCAAAATTAATCCACTCCGAGGAGAAATAAATGAAGCGTACTACCCGTGTTATCGCAGCTAGCGCTGCGGCAGCTCTAGCCATCTCAGGCGCAGCTGCAGCAGTTGCTCCTGCACAGGCAGCAACCCCAAAGATTGCATTCGTAATGGGTGCAGTCAACGACCCATTCTTCAACGCAATGAAGGTTGGCGCTGAGGCTGAAGCAAAGGCGCAAGGCTACGAGCTACTTTGGAAGGGCGATGCTGCTTACAGCGCTGCAACCCAGATTCCAATCGTTGAGAACGTAATCGCAACCCTAGGCAAGGGCGACGGCCTTGTTCTAATCCCAACCGACGGCTCAGCTCTTCAGTCTCTAAACGACCAGGCTGCTGACAAGGGCATCGTTGTTGCCAACGTTGACACCCAGGTTCAGAACCTAGACAAGGTTCTAATCCAGATCACCGGTGACAACACCGACGGTGGCGCAAAGGCTGCTGCAGCACTTGCAAAGAAGATCGGCTACAAGAAGGGTGGCAGCTACCAGGTTGCTATCGGTCTAACCTCAGCTACTGCAACCACCAACGTAGCTCGTCTAGACGGCTTCAAGAAGGCTGTTGCAAAGAGCTTCCCTGGCATCAAGGTAGT
Source organism: uncultured Rhodoluna sp. (assembly GCA_937898095.1). Lineage (GTDB taxonomy): Bacteria > Actinomycetota > Actinomycetes > Actinomycetales > Microbacteriaceae > Rhodoluna. The sequence goes on along the minus strand of CALDKR010000245.1, from coordinate 10,060 downwards.
TGCAACTGGCTACTCAGAGTCAAACCCTCAGAAGGCTGCTTCAAACATCAAGACTTGGTTGACCAAGTTCCCTAAGTTGAACGGTATCTTCGCAATTGACGGCACCAACGCTGACGGTGCAGCTGCTGCACTTCAGTCACGTGGCCTAGTTGGCAAGGTAGCTCTAGTTGGCTACGACGCTTACCCAGCTAACGTTGCAAAGATCAAGTCAGGCATCTTCACTGCTCTTATCGCACAGGACCCAGCTGCTGAGGCTCGCCTTGCAGTCAAGACCATTGCAGCATTCCTAAAGAACGGCACCAAGCCAGCCAAGAAGAACGTTGTAATTCCTAACGTTGCGCTAACCAAGAGCACTTCAGCTGCTGACTTGGCTAAGTACACCTACAAGACCAACTAATTCTGGTCGAACTGAAACATTAGAAACAAAAGAAACAAAGGCATATAAATGGCAGACAGCAAGCAGGAAACTGCGTCAAAAGAGAAGGGTGGGCTGAGAGCAAGACTCTCAGGCATCTCATCGAACCAAAGCGCAGTTCTAATCGTCACCCTCGTGGTGCTCGGTGCATTCTTCAACTGGGGTTCAGAAGGTCTCTTCCTAACTCCTAGTTTGTTGGGCACCGTCATGGATGAGTGGGGCGCTTACATCCTGCTTGCTGTCGGCCAGCTTTTTGTGGTTATCACTGGTGGAATCGACCTTTCGGTCGGTTCCACGGTGAGCCTCAGCTCGGTCATCTCGGGCTGGACTCTGATCAACGTTCTGAAAGTTGGTCCAGAAATTTCAGGCAGCGACGCTAACCCTTACGTTTTGCTCGTCGTGGGTCTATCACTTCTAGTCGGTCTTCTTGTCGGCGCAATCAATGCGTTCCTAATCAACAAGCTAAAGATCGTTCCATTCATTGCAACTTTGGCCACCATGGGTGCATCAAACGGTATCGCCGTCATGATCACCGCAGGCCAACCACTGCAGGGCCCAAACAACTGGGAGCTTGGTGCTCCATGGGCAATTGGCGACGTCATGTTGCCGATGTCAACTACAGTTTTCGTGACCATGGTCATTGCCACCATCGTCGGACTATTTCTTCACAAGAGCCGCTTCGGTCTATACACCTTCGCTCTTGGCTCAAACCCATTCGCAACTCGCGGCGCCGGAATCAGCGTTGAGCGCCAGATCACCAAGGTATACATGTTGGCTGGCGGTCTCGCTGGTCTTGCGGGTGCCTATTCATACATTCGTTTGGGCGCAGGTTCAAACACCTCAGGTATGGGCATGGAGCTTTATGCGATCGCCGCAGTTGTTATCGGTGGCGCATCTCTAATGGGCGGCATCGGTCGCGCTATCGGAATCGCACTCGGAACCTTGGTTCTGTTTGTAGTTCAGTCGGGCCTACTGACCATGACTGTTTTCGAAGTAAGCCCAGACCTAAAGCAGGTAATCGTTGCAATCTTGATTGCAGCCGCGGTTGCCGTGCAGACATTGCAAAACAAGAACGGACGCAAATAAATGAGCGGCGAAGTAATTTACGAACTAAAGAACGCATCGAAGCGTTACGGTTCAGTTGTTGCCCTTGATGGTGCGAGCCTAAAGCTTCACGCCGGTGAGGTTATTGGCCTCGTTGGCGACAACGGTGCCGGAAAATCAACCTTGGTTAAGGTGCTCTCGGGCGCTCACCAGCCAGATGGCGGCCAGATTTTTCTAGAGGGCAAAGAGGTCTCTTGGGAGTCACCTCGCCAGGCACTAGAGGCCGGCGTAGAGACCCTGTATCAAGACTCAGGTCTGGCACCGCACCTAACTGTGAGCCAAAACGTTTTCTTGGGTCGCGAAATCACCGTCAAAGGCATCTTGGGCTGGTTCGGTTTCTTGAACAAAAAAACTATGGAGCACAAAGCTCACGAAGATCTCGAAGCCGTCGGCATCGCTGTGCCAGCTTCAAACCGCGCTGTTTCACAGCTTTCAGGTGGTCAGCGTCAGGCTGTTGCTATCGGTCGCGCTGTGTCATGGGCAAAAAAGGTAATCATTCTTGACGAGCCAACCAACCACCTTGGCGCGCGTCAGGCTGGCGAGGTCTTGAACATCATTCGCGAAGCCAAGAAAAAAGGCCTGGGCGTTATCTTCATTTCGCACACCCTGCCACACGTGCTAGAGGTAACCGACCGCATTGTGGTCTTGCGCTTGGGTCGCATCGTCAAAGATGCACCAACTTCAGAATTCAACGGCGACACCCTGATTGGAACCATCACCGGAACCATTCAGACCATCAAGGTTGAAGGCGACTAATCTTCATGCAAGCTGAGGCAACCCCCGACATGTTCGGGGGTTGTTTTGGTTGCGCACAACAACGATGCAATGCCGCGGGCGTATTCTGATGGCATGAGCGAATCAAACTGGATTTCAAAAATCTCACTTTCTAAGCGCGCTGTGGCACTGCCCCTAATCGGGCTAATGGTGACGTGGCTGTGCTTCATGTTTGCGGGCTTGGTCGATTTGCTAGTTCCATTTGATCGATACAGCAACACCGGTGAGCTGCTTGAAAGCTATAACGGCGTGCGCTGGGCAACCTACCTCTATCTGCTCGGCATTTCAGTGGCGTCAATCGCTTCACTAATTGCACAGGGATGGGCAATTTCAGCTCGCCAAAAACTCGGTGAACAAGACGCCTTGGCTCGTGCGGCACACAGATTTGCAAACTTTGCTGTCATCGTTGGGTTGGCCGCCGGCGCAATCTTTGCAATTGGCAACTTTATGAGTGGCTTCAACGCTTTTCCGACTCGCGCCGAATCGCTGCCAATTCGGTTCGCCAACCTCTATTTGCCAATCATTCTGGCCACCGCACTTGTTGTCACGGTTTTGCTTCGAGCATTCGTCTTTAGGCACTCAGTTGAATCGCAAAAAACTGAGGGTGCACCAAGATTGAGCGAGGCTCAAAAAGCACTTGCGCTTGGCTATGCCACCCCGATTCTGGCAACCACCGTGGCAATCATTCTTGGATTGTTTGTTTATGACGTGACCAAGACCAATCTGCAGACCTGGGTGTGGGTGATCATCATTGCAATCGTTGGCTTCGGAATAATCGCCGGAACATTGTTTGCGAACCGCGCGCGCCAGGCCAAGCCGACGGCACCAAAACCGAAGACCGCGCTCGCCGCTGGCGCAGCAACGTTGAACTTTGTCTTATCGATTGTTTTTGGTGCGGTCGTCACAATTATGGCCTTCAGCATGGGCAGCGCAGCTATTCAGAAACTGCGCGACTGGACTCAAAACCCGAGCAGTGAAGGTGAGCTCATGGTGCCAAAAATCATCGCGCCAACTTGGCGTTGGGTGTTAGAAGAAATGGCACCGGCAAAGATTTTGCTGCTGCTTGCCGTGGTCGGGGTTTATCTGTCAATCACGCTGCGAAACAAGCCAAACGCAACGTCTGATGTCAAATAGCTTTGGGTTGCTTCGGAAAGTGATTGCTAATTGATTTTCGAATTTAACGGCCTGCTCTTTGACAATGACGGCGTTTTAGTCGACAGTCACCTGGCCGCGAAGGCCGCATGGGATCAGTGGTCGATTGAATATGGCCAAAATTTTGACATTGACCAACACGCGGGCCGCAGAGCACAAGACTTGGTTCTTGAAATGGTGGGTGCCGAACTTTTTGAAGAGGCTAACAATCGCATCAATCAGCTCGAGCAAGACACCGCACACGAGACAGTTGCGCTCGGCGGCGCAGTTGATTTGCTTCACTCGTTGACTGCCGGAACCTGGACTGTCTGCACCTCGGCTAATCCAAATCTGGGCCGTGCCCGACTAGTGGCTGCCGGCCTGCCGGTGCCGACAGAACTGGTGACTGCAGCCGATGTTGAACTCGGAAAACCGAACCCCCACCCTTATCTTTTGGGCGCGAGTCGACTCGGCTTAAGCACCAGTGAATGTGTGGTTTTTGAAGATGCACAGGCGGGCGTGCTTGCCGGAAAAGCTGCCGGTGCCGGCCTCGTAATTGGCGTTAGCGAAAGGGCCATGGTCACGACTGCAGACATTGTGATTCGCGACCTGAGTGGCATAACCTTTGAACCAGGGCGACTATGCATTCCCGATGAAAATCGGCTTAGATAAGACGCTAGAGACAATCGAATTTTTTAGACCAGGAGAACCCATGTCTGAAGTCACTTTTTATGGTGCCGAATGGTGCAGCGACTGCCGTCGTTCAAAGGCGCTGCTAAACGCTGAGGGTGTCGAATACGACCTTCGCGATGTTGAGCAGAGTGCCGAGTTCACCAACGAGGCCCAAGCGATCTCGGGCCGCACTAACATCCCAGTTATTAAATTTGCCGACGGCGAATTTTTGGTTGAGCCATCTGACGCCGACCTTCGTGACGCACTAGCAAAGCGCGGCCTTATCTAATGAAAATCAGTCGCCACATTGTCGTGGTCGAAGATGAGTCGCTGCTGCGCGATTTGATTGCAAAGTCGCTCGAAAACGCAGGCTTCACTGTGACCACGGCTGCTAACGCAGCCGATGCAAAGCGCGCCGTGATTGCAACCGACCCTGATGCGGTCGTGCTCGACATCGAGCTAGGCCCAGGCCCAAACGGTTTTGATTTTGCCCAGTCGCTTTCGCAGACCAACCCAGATGTCGGCATTGTGTTTTTAACCAATTTGCCTGACTCACGATTTGCCGGCCACGACCCAAAGTCGCTGCCTAAAGGCATTGCCTATATGCGCAAGTCAGCTCTGGTTGATTCGAATGAATTGGTCGACGCACTTGACGCTGTCCTGCGCGACACACTCGGCAAGAGCTACAGGCACGACCTCGCCGATGACCGACCGCTATCGCAGCTTTCAGCTCGACAGATCACTGTGCTCAAGTTGGTTGCCAACGGCATGTCGAACGCGCAAATTGCTGAAGAGCGTGGCACAACTGTGCGTGCGGTTGAAGGAATCGTTAGCCGAGTCTTTGGCGCATTGAACATCGACCCACAGGCTGAGGGCAACGCTCGCGTAGAAGCGGCACGAGTGTTTTTTAGCTCGACCGGCCACGTGATTGCCAACTAGGCACTTAAGCCTCGAAATCTAGATCGAAAACTGACCCCATGGCGCAGCGATTCAGCACACCAAGAATCAACACCAAAATCGCCTGGCACAACATTGGCAGCCCAGTTGCCCTAAGCAACCGCACCCTAGCTCTGTTTTCGGTTCCTTCAGTTTCAACTTTTATCATTCAAAACGAAGAGCGATTCGGTGGTTCATATGTCACCTGGCTGGCTCTTTCGGCGGCGGTTTATGTCGCAAGTATTTTGCCAATTTTGTTAGTTCGCCCATGGCTGCTTCAGAAAATGCAAACCAAGCCGCGCCCACTAACGGTGAGTGCGCTATTTCTTTTTGCCGGGCTAATTCGCGGAGCTACGGTTTTCTTTGTCGGCGGCTTATTGGGTGTTGTGCCGCAGAGCGACTTGTTTTATCGACTCACCGGCGGGCCATTGTTTGAGGCCGGTTCGCTGGTAATCATCGTTTTGTTTTTGGCCTCGCAGGTCAAACACGAAAAGGCGCTGCTCGAGCTTGAACAAGAAAAAATGCGCCTCGATGAGCTGCGCGGTGGCATTCGAGAGCGCATTCGAATTCAGCTCGATGAGCTGCTCAGCAAGGTTCGCAGCCAGCTCGCCCCGATGGTTGCAGAGGTTTATGCGCAGCTAAAGATCGCTGACGATTCATCGAGCAAGAGTGTTGCAAAAAACTTGATGCAGGCCGTCGAAGAGGTGGTTCGCCCGCTGAGTCACGACCTTGGTCGGTCAAAAATCGACGGGCAAGTCGAGACCCGCGTCACCACACTTCGCGGCATTAAATCGCGCGCTGAACTGCCTGATCGTGTGGCTCTAGGGTCGATGCTCTTGCCAGGTTTGAGCATGTTGGGCGCGGCGTTGATTTCAACCCCAACCCTGATGCTCTCGCTGCCGGGGCTGCCCGGTTTAGGTCTGGCTCTGGTGCTCTTTAGCGCTAACTATGCAACACTCTCGATTCTGCGCCTTGCCTTCATCAGGGTCTGGGCGCCGGTTTGGCTGGGTGCGATTTTTAGCGCGATTGGCGGCCTTTTTGCCAACGGTGTCACCTGGTTGATTCTCGAAGAACTTCGGGTTCACATCGATGCCACCTACACGCAGTCGGCTGTCATGTATGTCGTGATCACATTGCTAACCTTTGGGCAGCAACTGGCACGAACTCGCCGCTATGACAGCGAAGCCAAAATTCGCGCGGTGATTGCCGATCTAGAAATCGTGAACTCGCACTTGCGTCAAGAAGCCTGGCTGAACCGCAAGCGATTGGCGTCGGTGCTGCACGGGCCAGTTCAAGCGGCACTTTATGCGGCCGCCATGCGCTTGGCTCAGTCGAAGCAAATTTCATCCGACCTAATTTCGGGCATTGAGGTCGACCTAAATCAGGCTCTAAACAAGCTCGAGAGTTTTGGTGAAAACGAAAACTTCGACATCGTGCTCGCGCAAATCGCCGACGTGTGGAACGGCGTTTGTGAAATTCGTTTCGAAATCAGTGAACAGATTCGCGTTGAGCTGCGTGCGGCTAGCTCGGTGGCGGTTTGTGTGCTCGAAGTTATTCGCGAGGCTACCAGCAACGCAATCAAGCACGGTGGTGCGACAGAAATCTTGGTCTCGGTTAAACCCGCTAATCGCAGCAGTTTGATTCTGGTTGAAATCTCAAACAATGGCAGCCTGCCTGAGGCACAAGCCGAGGCCGGCTATGGCTCGCAGCTGATGAGTGAGATCACCTATAGCTGGTCGATCGGCCAGCAAGATGGCAAAACTGTTCTGCGCGCAAAACTGGCTCGATAAACCCCTAGCTATTTCTGAACTCTCAAGCTAGGGTTGAAGCGTTACGAATTCGTGACACTAGTCTTTTGCAGCACAGCAATAAATCATGTGACCAAGAGGGTCACCACTGATCTGTGCCAGTCTTCACCTCTAATTGAGAATCCGCCGTATTGCGGATGTTCTTCTCGTGTGTGGGTTTAGCGCTTATGACTAACCCCATTGATTCACGCGGCTACTCCCCGCTGAATCCACACAACTAAAGAGGAAAACTATGCCAACATTTGGCAAATCAAACGCGCGCGCTCCGAAAAAAGCTGCGGGCTCATCAGCGCGCAAGCCGCGCACTTCATCTGCCGACAAGTTCAAGGCTCGTGAGGATGCGACGAGCCGCCGCAGTGGCTCGGAGGGGCGTCGCGCAGCTGACGCCCGGAACACGCGTTCAGCGCACCGCGTCGAGCGCGCAGAGGCGCCTCGTGGCAAGCGTGCATCATTCTTTGAAGAAGGCTCACGCAAGACCTATGGCACCAATGACTCAGGCGCTGGTCGTTCAGACTCGCGCTCAGAGTCACGCCCTTCATATGGTCGCAACGACCGCAACGACTCACGCCCATCGTATGGTCGCGATGACCGCGCACCGCGTGGCGAGGGCCGCACTTATGGCAACCGCGACGAGCGCGCGCCGCGCCGCGAGTGGACCGAAGAAAAGCCAGCCCGCTCAGGTTATTCAGATCGCAACGACCGCTCAGACCGCCCATCATATGGTCGCGATGACAGAACCCGTTTCGAAGACCGTCAGGCTAAGCGCAGTTGGGCTGGTGACCGCGACGACCGCAACAGCGACCGCGAGTCACGTAATCCTCATCGCGCCGACCGCGCTGAGCGCGATGCTTCACGCGAAAGCACCTTCAGAGGTGCTCGTGATGCAAACCCAAACAAGAAGGCATTCTTCGAAGACAAGGTGCTTGAGCGCCTAGAGGTCGAGATGTCTGAGGTTGTCACCGAAGACAGCTTCGAGGCAATGGGTCTGCACCCTAAGGTTCTAGCTGCCCTAACCGGAATGGGCGCTGAAAAGCCTTTTCCAATTCAGGCAAGCACAATTCCAACTGCAATCGCAGGTCGCGATGTTCTAGGCCGCGGCAAGACCGGTTCGGGCAAGACCATTGCATTTACAGTTCCGCTGGTAACCAAGATGGTTGCTGCTGGTTCAGTTCCTCGCAAGCCAGGCAAGCCTCGTGCTTTGATTCTTGCTCCGACTCGCGAGTTGGCCGACCAGATCGATCGCACCGTTAACGGCATCGCTCGCCCGGTTGGTTTTTATACCGCGTGTATTTATGGTGGCGTGCCTCAGCGCAAGCAAGAAAACGCCATGAGCCGTGGTGTCGACATTGTCGTGGCTACCCCGGGTCGTCTTGAAGACCTAATGGCCCAGAAGATCATCGACTTGAGCGAAGTTGAGACCATGGTCATCGACGAGGCCGACCACATGTGTGACCTTGGCTTTATCGAGGGTGTTCGTCGAATCATGCGCGCAGCTGGCGACAGCCAGAAGCTGCTGTTCTCGGCAACCCTTGACCGCGAAGTTGACGCGCTGGTCAAAGAGTTCATGCCAGACCCTTATGTGTATGAAGTGCCAAACGAAGAGCAAGACACCTCAAACATCACCCACCGTGTTTTCACTGTTGACCAAGAAGACCGATCAGCCGTGCTGTTGCGCTTGGTTCAGGGTGCCGGCAAGTCACTGATTTTCACTCGCACCAAGATGACCGCAGAGCGTTTGAGCGAAAGCTTGACTCAGGCAGGCGTGCCAGCCGCGCGAATTCACGGTGACCTAAACCAGAACCAGCGAAACCGCAACCTTGAGCGCTTCACCACCGGCGCAGTTCGCGTGCTTGTGGCAACCGACGTTGCTGCCCGCGGAATTCACGTTGATGATGTTGCTTTGGTTATTCAGGTTGATCCACCAGAGGAATACAAGACCTACTTGCACCGCTCGGGCCGCACCGGCCGTGGCCACGCAACCGGAACCGTGATCACGTTGATTCCGCGTTCTCGTCGCCGCCGCATGGAAGACCTGCTTCGTCGCGCAGAGCGTGACGGCATCTTCTCAGATGTGCGCCCAAGCAACCCGCTTCTTGAAGAACTAGCTGGCCCAATTGCGCCACCACCGGCACCAGAAATTCTTGATTTCGGTGACTCACGCGGCGGTTCAGGCGGCGGTCGTGGCCGCGGTGACCGAGATGGTCGCGGCGGTGGCGGTCGTGGTCGCGAGGGTCGCGGCAACTATGGCGGCAACGGCAAGGGTCGTTGGGCCGACAAGGGTGCTGGCGACAAGCGCCCACGCGCCCGCAAATTCGAAAGCTAGGCCAAATTTCTGAGCCAAGCACAGAGCCCAGAAACAAAAAAAGAGACTCTGCTGACACTGTCGGCGGGGTTTCTTTTTTGTTAACCCTTTGCCGATAGTCTGGGCCAGTTAGCAATTCACGGGGAACAAATGGCAAAAAAGGCAGTGCTCGCGCCACGCAGCGCGCTAGGCAAATTGACCTACGGCTACAACCTCGATGATCTAAAGCGAATCGATGCAATCGGCCTAGAAGTTTGGCTAGATGACCAGCTCAGCCCAAATGCCGTTCGCAAAGCCGAAGACGAGATAGATTTTTCAGCCTTCCGCAGCGCAAAAATGTCGATTCCTGAGATTTATCGCGACCGAGTTTTCAAGGGCCGACCATCGCTTTTGTCGACCGAGCTGGTTCACATGACCCTTCTTCGTCGCTTGTTCTCTTCGCGACAGGTTTACGAGATGCTGGTCGAACACTTCAGTGACTACATTCCGGTCGATTTATACACCGACAAGCAGTTAGTTCGTCTTGACTATGACACCAACGTGATTCGGGCAAATGTTCTTGGCTACTATCCAAAAATGGTGGCGGCGGCCACGTTTCATCCGGCCATGTTGAACTATTTGAACGGTGACACAAACACTGCAACGAGCCCCAATGAAAACTATGGGCGCGAGCTGCTCGAACTTTTCACAGTCACCCCTAGCGCTGGCTATGTCGAACAAGATGTCAAGCAGGCTGCAAAGCTGCTTTCGGGCATCACCTGGAATGTGGCCACCATCTTCTGCGCTAGCAAGCAAGGTCTTGAGCAGACTCGCACCGGCACTCAAACCTTCGGCCGGAATCACATCTGACGTGATGCAACTTACGATCGTGATTTGCTTTCTTGCGCTAACCAGAGTGTTGGCCAGATAGCGTCTGCC
>CALDKR010000244.1 GCA_937898095.1 uncultured Rhodoluna sp. | reverse complement strand
GCGCGCAGCACATCGAGGTCGCGAGCCACCGATGTGGTGTCGACAAATTCGAGCAGAGGGCCAGTTCGCTTCTTGCATGCCTTGGCAAAATCAGACATCACAGTGCGCATTTCTGTGACATAAGCCGGGGTTCCAGGCTCAGACTCTGAGTCACTGTAAAGAAATGTGTCCATCTCAGAGCTGGTCAAGCACTGAATCTTTGGCGTGGAGTTCTGCACCCCTCTAGGGTCGAATCCGACGATGTTGAAGGCTTGCTGAAGAGACTCGGTTGCCACTGAGTCGGGTGACGATGTTAGAAAGTCAGTGCCAGAACCACCCGGACCGCCCGGATTGAAAATTACCGAGCCCTTTGGTTTTCCTGATTTTGCAGGCTGAAACGCAACGGCAATTCGAATAGTTTCGCCGGTTGGATTGGCCCAGTTCATCGGAACCGTCATTTCGCCGCAGTAGGCGACGTCGGTGCATTTGTTCCAGTCAATGGTTTGCTCATAAAACGGCTTCAGTTCAGCAGCGATGCCCTGACTGATGACCGGGGTGGGCAGCTCTGCGCTAGAGGTGCAGGCAGTTAGCGAGGTTGCAATCAACGCCGCGGCAGCTAGTGCGGATATAGCGGCGATTGGGCGCTTCATTTCTTAATTCTCAAACTGACCGCCAGTGCCTCGAGAGCAACGAGATCACGAACGTTTGAATCGATGCGCTTGCGAGCTAAAGCGATTGCATCGATTTTTTCAATCGTCTGCGCCGATGTGCTGGCTTGGGCAGCCACTCGAATCTGAGCGTCAAGCTCGGCATTAACCAGCGGTGACCCGGCAGCGAGCTGGATTGAAAGCACATCGCGATAAAGCGAGAGCAGATCGACCAGAATTCGATCAAGGCCGTCGCGAAGGCTGCGAGTTGCTCGGCGCTTTTGAGATTCTTCAAGCTGGCGAATATCTGACTTTAGATTTTGCGGAATCGCCTCGCCGGGCGCGAGACCAATCGAGCGCAACATTGCCTCTTTTTCAGATGCATCGCGCTCTTCGGTTAGGGCCTGCGCATCTTTTTTGGCAATGTCGAGCCAACGTTCG
>CALDKR010000243.1 GCA_937898095.1 uncultured Rhodoluna sp. | reverse complement strand
CGCCGAGATCGAATGGCGCAAATTCTCTATGTTGAGTCTGAATGAATATGCCGATCGAGTCACATCGCGGCCAAAAGTTGCCGGGCTGTCGGCTGCAAAAAACCTTGAATTGCAGGCTGCCTATGAAGCGGCCAAAGTGTCTTCGCAGCGTGTCGACTGGGAGGACGTTTTAGTGCTCACGCTAGGAATGCTTCGCGCAGAGCCGCTAGCTTTGGCGCACGTGCAGCAGCAGTATCGCTTTTATACCGTTGACGAATATCAAGACATCTCGCCGCTTCAGCACGCACTTCTCGATGCCTGGCTGGGTGAACACACTGAACTTTGCGTTGTCGGTGACCCAAATCAGACGATTTATTCATTCACCGGTGCCACCAGCGAATTTTTGCTGAATTTTGAAGACCGTTTTGAAAACGCCAAAGTGGTGCAGCTGACTCGCAACTATCGCTCGACTCAGCAAATTGTTGCGACCGCGAACCGCTTGACCGCCGAATCACAAATTGAGCCTCTGCAGTCGCAGGGAGACATCGGTTTCGCTCCAGTGATTCAAGAATTTGCAACGGTCAGCGAAGAATCAAGCGCAGTTGCCAGTGCAATTCGCGAGCTAATTTCAAATGGCACCAAGGCAAGCCAGATCGCGGTTCTTTATCGAATCAATGGGCAATCAGAGGCGATTGAAAATGCTCTAAGTGCGCTTCAAATTGGATACCAGGTGCGCGGCGGCGAGCGTTTTTTTGCGCGGCCAGAGATTCAATCGGCGATGCGCTCAATTCGCGCTGAATCACTAATCAATACCGGCAAAACACTGTTTGAGTCGGTGAGTGATATTTGCCGCACGCACGGGTGGCAGGCGATGCCACCGGTTGACGCGAATGCCAGCCTCGAAAAATGGGAGGCCCTGAACTCACTCGTGGCAATTGTCGAAGAATTGCCGGTCGGTTCAACACTGAGTGATTTCGCCAAAGAGCTCGACGAGCGCCAGAGGTCTCAGCACGAGCCGGTCAAAGAGGCTGTCACGCTTTCGACAATTCATGCTGCCAAGGGGCTTGAGTGGGATGCTGTTTTTGTAGTCGGGGCATCTGAAGGGTATTTGCCAATCACCTATGCCAAGAACGATCGCGAAATCTATGAGGAGCAACGACTGCTCTATGTTGCCCTCACGAGAGCGCGACGCGAGCTGAGCATCTCGTGGGCAAAGCGCGACGCTATTAGCCTGCGCGACCGTGAGCGTTCACGATTTATCGGCCTGATTAGCCCAAGCAACCGCAGTTTTTAGCCGCTGGCCAGTTGAACTCATAAATTCGGTGGTCTTGCAGATCTAGCCGAAAACCTCGATGGCTGGCCAGGCCAACCGAAGACCTTGAATCAACCTCGCCGATAATTGGGCCGTCTAGATGCAGAAGCGCCGATTTTGCGGCTAGCCCAACCGCAAACATTCGACTGCTTGCGTCATCGAACCTCAGGTTCGAACTCAAAGCCTGACTTGCCAGAGCTGGCCACGCTGAGTCTTCTGCGGTTCGATTTAGGTCAAGACATTTCATACAGGGATTTTTGCCGGCGATTATCACCGGAGTGATGTCGATGAATCGCTCACCGAATGTGATGTTTAGGTGCGGAACTTCTTTGCGAGCCCAAATCGCGTATCTCGCTGGCGCTATTACCGACTGAGAAATCAGAATTGCAAAATCAATTTTCTCGATTGACGAATTGCTCATTCGGTTGGCGTTTGCAACGCGCATTGCAAGATGATTGCGCTTAAGAATTTCAGAAACCGTGGTGAATCTAGAGCCTCCTTGGTGGGCTTGTTCGAAACCGTCAGCGCCAATGTCGGCAGGCAGAATTGGTCGGCTGTCGTGGCTAACCACTTGACCAATTCCCGCAGCGGCAAGAGTGCGAGTCAATGCCAAACCGGTTTTTCCGAGAGAGTCAACATAGATGCTTCGTGCCGATCGCGCAGCCAAAATAGTCGGCCCGCTGGTCGAATAATTTGCTTCAATTCGCACAATTTCAGCGAAAGCATTTTGAAAATATTCATCAGCCCAGTTGGTCTTTTTGCTTGACCTGATTTTCTTAGGCTGTGAATCTCGATATAAAACCGGGGCTAACTTTTCAACCAGATCTTGCGATTCAACTGCAGTCAAACCGGCATCTTTGCCAATCACCTCAAGTTGCCCGTCGGCGATTCCAAGACTCAGCAAGCCGATCATGCGCCTCTGAGAATCGCTGATCTGCTCAATAGTTACGCCGGTTGAATCGAGACCAAACTGCAGATCGGTGAGATTGCGCCATCGAGGCGGCTTAGCTGAATTTAACTTGAGCACCATTCGGCAAGCATGACCCAGCCGAAATTCAGACGCTCAAGTTATTCACAGGTGCAAGAGGCGGCTTAGCCCAGCAAATCTCGCAACTCGCGATCAATCGCATCGTCTGTCGATGCATTGCGCAGGCGCTCAATCAGCGCGCTCGGGTCGGCAATGTCTTCAAGAGTTGGCAGTACATCGGGGTGATCCCAGAGTGAATCACACTTTGCATGCCCAAGTGCTGCGCCGATTTCGCGCCACATTGCGGCGGCCTCGCGCAACTTGCGAGGTCGAAGATCTAGGCCAACCAGAGTTCTAAATGTTTGCTCAGCTGGCCCGCCAGTTGCTCGACGCCGACGCACGGCTTCTGCGATTGCCACAGATTTTGGCAGCAGTTTGGTGGCTTCATCGGTGACAGCATCGACCCAGCCTTCAATCAGGGCCAGCAACCCTTCAATTCGCGCCAGTGCCAATTTTTGCTCATCGGTTTGCTCGGCCATTAAGCCGCCAGATTCGAGAATTCCCTTGAGTTCGTCGGCATTGTTTGGATCAAAACCCGAGGCCACATCGTTGATTTTGTCGGTATCAATTTTGATTTCACTCGCAAAGTTGGCGATCAGCGAAACAACGTGTTCGCGAAGCCATCGGCTGTGCTTAAACAGTCGAGCATGGGCCATTTCGCGAATCGACATATAAATAAATGCCTGGTCGCGCTCGATCTCGAGGTCGCTAACAAACTGTTCTAGGTTTTGAGCGACAAACGCCACGCGCTGTTCTTGAAAGATTGGCAAACCGATGTCGCTGCCACCAAGAGCCTCGGCTGAAAGCTTGCCGATGGCCTGCCCTAGCTGCATTGCATAAAGCGCGCCGCCGGCAGATTTCAGCATCGCGGCAGCGGGGCCAAGGGTCGCCTTGAGTTCATCGGGCAAATTTGAATCTAGATTTTCGCTAAGCGCATTGCTCATGCGAGAGGCAATTGGTGAGGCCAGAGCTTGAAAAAGCGCAATTGAGTCGGCAACCCACATTTCGCGAGTCAGCAATTTTGGCTCGGTGGTCAAGTCTGAAATTTCTGTTTGCTGCCCAAGCCACAACGCCCCGATCGACATAGCGTCGTTGATTTCTTTGCGAACCCGGTCGCTGACTGCGGTGCCGTCTTTGCGCGCGATGTTTCTAGCTTGGTCGAGTGCGAGGTTCCAATTGACTCCTGAAGCATCAGAATCGCCAAATGATTTGAGAGCCGACTGAAGCTGACTCATCATGGCTGCAATTGCTGCTGGGTCATTAGGCAAGCCTGCGGCGGCCGCCAATTTAGCCGCATCGGCATTTTGATTGCCGGCCAGAAAATCACGCAAAAAGCGTTCAAAATCTTCTGGGCTCGATTCGCCCGCGTTTTCAGCCGTCATCTGGGCCTCCTCAATTTCAACGGTATGGCCTTCGGCTCATAAATTCTGTATTTTTGTCAGTTTCTGCAGCGTTGTTCGCCAGCAGAGTAAACGGCTCAAAACAGCATCAAGCTGTCGGAGGCAGAAGTTAGGCTTTAGCCGTGAGTTTTTTTGACGAGCCAAATCAGTCTTATTTCGACAACAGTGCTCGCCGTCCGCGCCGTGCATCCGGGTTGATTTTTCTGGCGCTTTTCACCGCCACTCTGCTGGGTTTGGTCTTCTTGCCGACGCCATATGTCATCGAGCAACCGGGGCCAGTGTTCAACGTGCTGTCAGTTGAAAAAGGCGAGCCAGTAATTTCAGTAGCCGATGCCAAAACTTATGAAACCAAAGGTGACCTTGACCTTCTCACGGTGCGCGTGCTTGGCAGCCGCGAAAACACCCCTAGCTGGCTAGAGCTCGGCATGGCCTGGCTTGACCCAGCTCAGGTTATTACTCCGCTCGACGCGATCTTTCCTCCGGGTCAGAGCTATCAGCAGGCCGAAGTTGAAAGCGCCGCCATGATGGAGCAATCGCAACAAGATGCGATTGCGGTTGCCCTGAAAAAACTTGGCTATAAAGTGCCGTTTGAGGTCTATGTCAGCGAGGTTGTCAAAAATGCACCGGCAAGCGGAATCCTGCGGGCGACTGACTTTATAAAGACAGCCAACGGAGCCCCAATTCACTCGGTTTCCGAGCTGAGGGCCGCCCTGAATGAGGCTGCCGGCTCTGAAGTCGCGATTCAAATTGAGCGCGCCGGAAAACTTCAAACCGTGACCGTGAAGCCAACTCAGAATGAAGCGGGCGACTATCGCATCGGTGTGCTTGCTGGCATCAAATATGACTTTCCAATTCAGGTCGACCTCAAACTTTCTGACGTTGGCGGCCCCTCTGGCGGCATGATTTTTGCGCTCGGAATCTACGATGTTCTAACGCCGGGCTATCTAGTCGGCGGCGAAAAACTTGCAGGCACCGGAACGATCGACGCAAACGGCACCATCGGCCCAATCGGCGGAATTCGACAAAAGCTTTACGGTGCAAAAAATGCGGGTGCAAAATATTTCCTCGCCCCGGCTGATAATTGCGCAGAGGTGATCGGCCATGTTCCGACCGGCCTTCAGGTTTTTAAGGTCACAACTTTTGACGACGCACTCAAAGCCGCTAATGCAATCGGCAGCGCAGGGAATTTGAGCGCACTGCCAACTTGTTCTGCTAACTAGGCCATCCATCCAGGAGAAAAAATGACCAACCTAAACCAGGCTTCGACCCGAAAAATTAGCCCGGCCCGAATCGCGATTGCAATCATCGTGGTTATTGGAGCGACCCTATTCAGCGCAACAGGTTTTTATACTGACTGGCTCTGGTTTGATCAGCTTGGATTTAGCTCAGTTTTTGCCACTCAAATCGCTAGCAAGGTTGCAGTGTTCGCAGTGGCGGCAGTTCTGATGGCTGCCATCACTGGTCTAAGCCTTTGGTTGGCCTATCGCACCCGCCCAATCTATGCAAAATTCACCGAGGCAAATGACATTTTTGGAGCCTATCGTCAGTTGCTCGAGCAGCTTCGTCGACTCATCATGATTGGCGTTCCGGCCGCCTTGGGCATCTTTGCCGGAGTAGCCGCATCATCAAACTGGGACGTAATTCTTGCCTATCTCAACCGAACCTCGGCCGGCACTAAAGACGCACAATTCGGCTTAGATGTTTCGTTTTATTTATTCGAACTGCCGTTTCTTCGCTCGGCGATAACTTTCTTATCTGCCGCATTCCTGCTTGCCACCTTGCTTTCGGCATTTGTTCACTTGGTCTATGGCGGCATTCGCTTCGCGGGTCGAAACACGCAGGTCAGCAAAGCCGCTCGAATTCAAGTAGCAGCGACAGCGGCTATCTACATGGTCGTTCAGGGTGCGAGCCTATGGCTTGACCAGTTCTCAACCATGACCAGTTCAACCGGTCTCTACACCGGCGCAACCTACACCGATGTAAATGCGACCATCCCGGGGTTCCAAATTCTTGCGATGATTTCAGTTGTTGTCGGCGCATTCTTCTTGGTCACCGCTGCAATTAGTCGCTGGCGCATTTCGATCATGGCAACCGCACTGATGGTGGTTAGCTCGATTATTTTGGGTGGCCTCTACCCTTGGATTATTCAGAATTTTCAGGTTGTGCCAAACGAACGCACTCTTGAAGCTGAATTCATTAACCGCAACCTAGACGCCACCCGCAAGGCATACGGGCTAGAAAACGTCGAGATGGTTGACTATCAAGCGACCACTGATGCCGAGGCTGGCGCACTCAGAACTGACGCCGAAACCACGGCAAACATTCGAATTATTGACCCGGCACTGGTTAGCAGTTCGTTTAAACAGCTAGAGCAGTTCAAACAGTATTACGGTTTCACCGGTCACTTGGATGTTGACCGATACCAGATTGACGGCAAGAGCCAAGACACCGTGGTCGCAGTGCGTGAGCTAAACCAATCCGGTCTCGGTGATTCTCAATCTTGGTACAACAACATCATCGTTTATACCCACGGCTACGGCGTTGTCGCGGCATACGGCAACCAGCGCTCAACAGATGGGCAGCCAGTTTTCTTGCAAAAAGGCATTCCGTCTACCGGTGCCCTTGGCAATTTTGAGCCGCGCATTTACTTCGGCGAAAGCTCGCCCGCATACTCAATCGTCGGCGCTCCAAAGGGCGCAACCGCGCGTGAGCTCGATTATCCTGCCGGTGACGGCGAGGCCGACCAGACCTACACCACCTTCAATGGCAACGGCGGCCCAAAGCTAGACAATATTTTCTCTCGCCTGGCTTATGCGGTTAAGTTCCAGAGCGAGCAAATTCTGCTATCCGACGCAATCAACAACGAGTCGCAAATTCTCTACGATCGCTCACCTCGCGAGCGCGTTGCCGCTGTGGCTCCATATCTAACGCTCGACAGTGACACATATCCGGCAGTGGTCGACGGTCGAGTTGTTTGGATTGTCGATGGCTACACAACCTCAAACAACTATCCATATTCGCGCTCAGAAAACTTTGCCTCGGCAATTAGCGACAGCTCAACCGGAAACCTTCTTGGCCGCGCTTCGGTTAACTACATTCGCAACTCAGTCAAAGCCACCGTCGACGCCTATGACGGCAGCGTGAAACTCTATGCCTGGGACTCAAAAGACCCAATTCTGCAAACCTGGTCAAAGGTGTTCCCGAACACCATCAAACCGGTCTCGCAAATGTCAGCTGAGCTAATCAGCCACGTGCGCTACCCGTCTGATTTGTTCAAAGTTCAGCGCAGCATTTTGGGTTCATATCACGTGACCGATGCTGGCTCGTTCTATAGCCAAGAAGATGCCTGGATGACCCCGAACGACCCAGCGTCAGACGCCAAGGTCGCCCAGCCCCCTTACTACCTGACCATGGAGATGCCGGGCACTAACAAACCGGCCTTCTCGATCTACAGCACCTTCATTCCAAGATCTACTGGCGAATCAACTCGAAATGTGCTGATGGGCTATTTTGCAGCCAACTCAGACGCGGGCTCGACAGCCGGCAAAGTCTCGGCCGACTACGGCAAACTGCGCCTGTTGACCTTGCCAAAATCGACCACCGTGCCTGGCCCGGGTCAGGTGCAAAACGCATTCAACTCTGACTCTGAGGTCTCAAGGTTGCTAAACATTTTGCGTCAGGGTTCAACCAAGGTGCTCAGCGGAAACTTGCTGACTCTTCCGGTTGGTGGCGGTTTGCTTTATGTGCAACCGGTATACATTCAATCGACCGGCGAAACCTCGTTCCCGCTGTTGAAGAAAATCTTGGTGGCCTTTGGTGACAAGATCGCGTTTGAAGATACACTCGATGCCGCGCTCGACAGCCTATTTGGCGGAAACTCCGGTGCCACAGCCGGTGATGGCAGTGGCATTAAAGAACCGGTTGTAATTGCTCCTGGAGAAGGCGGCGACAGCTCATCGGGCTCGGCCACTTCAAACGCGGCTCTCAAGGCAGCTCTTGATCGAGCAACTCAAGCGATCAAAGACAAGCAAGAGGCCATGGCTAACTCTGATTGGGCTGCATACGGCAAAGCCGACAAGGCGCTTTCGGCAGCTATCGATGCCGCCTTGTCAGCAATCAAATAATCGTGCTAGAGTAGGGACTTCGCCGCGGGGTGGAGCAGTTCGGTAGCTCGCCGGGCTCATAACCCG
>CALDKR010000242.1 GCA_937898095.1 uncultured Rhodoluna sp. | reverse complement strand
CGCACCTGCATGGCATGCAGGGGGTCAGGGGTTCAAGTCCCCTTAGGTCCACAAAAAACCTCACTTTCGAGTGAGGTTTTTTTATTCTTCAATCTCTACGTTGATGCGTTTTATGCGCGAGGTGAATCCAGACTCAATCTGGACTCGCGATTTCGAAATTCCGAAGTGTTTAGCCAACAAGGCGACCATTGCCTCATTTGCCGCTCCGTCGACCGCTCGCTCTTTCATGAAAACTGTGAAATTTCCATCTTCTGACTGCTGAACCAATGGGCCTTTTTTCGAGCCAGGTTTGGCCATGACGGTTATGCGCATGAAATAAATCTAGACTGGATGAATGAGCAAAACTTATCGCGGATACACATTTGAGCAAGTTGCTAAAACTATCGATCACTCGATTTTGAAGCCTGATTTCGTCACTCGTGACATTGAAGAGGGCTGTGCGCTAGCCCTCAAGTATGACGTTGCGACAGTTTGCATTCGTCCGATGGACGTTGCCTTGACTGCAAAATTGTTAGCCGGAAGCGACGTAAAAGTCGCTACTGTTATCGGTTTTCCGCATGGCACCACAACAACGGTGGCAAAGGTCGCTGAGTCAATCGACGCAATTCGAAACGGCGCTGTTGAGCTTGACATGGTCTTGAACATCTCAGCTCTATTGTCTGGTGATTTTGAGCTCGTTGAGCGTGACATCAGGGCTGTTGTTGACGCGGCAAAAGAGACCCTTCCAGAAGTTTCAATCAAGGTTATTTTTGAGACCGCCTATCTAAACGACGCCCTCATCATCAAGGCTTGTCAGCTGACTGAGTCTGCGGGTGCTGACTATGTCAAGACTTCAACGGGTTTCGCGCATGAGGGTGCAACTCTGCACAATGTGCAGCTCATGAAAAAGACCGTTGGCGACCGCCTAAAGGTCAAGTCTTCAGGTGGCGTCAAAACTCTAGATCAATTGATTGATTACATGGATGCCGGCGTAACTCGCTCTGGCTGCTCTGCAACTGCCGCAGTTCTAGACGAGTTCTTGGTCAAGGCTGAGTAGTCAGTTTTGAGCGTTATAGACCCAAGGTCGCTAGGCCGCCCGCATGTTTGGCAGCCAAGCGCTGACGCTGCAAATGCCCAAACTTTGTTTCTTTTGCCCGGTACCGGCGCTGATGAATATGACCTGCTCGGCCTTGGTCGCGCCCTTAATCCAGATGCAAATCTGCTGTCGGTCCGGGGCTTAGTCGAAGCGCAGGGCATGACCAGATTCTTCATGCGATTTGAAGACGGATCTTTTGACGAACCGGGCATTATCAAGAACTCTGATGAATTGGCCGACTTCTTGGTTGTGGCGCAGGCTGAATTCGGTTTCGACGCCAGCCGCGTGATTGCGGTCGGTTTTTCGAATGGTGCTAACGCTGCCGGGGCTTTGCTTTTGTCGCACCCTGAGTCAATATCTGCGGTTGTTGCATTTGGAACCACCAAGAGTTTCGTTTCTTCACAGGCTGCACTTGGTGGCACTCTGCCTGATTTGTCTGGCAAGCATATCTGGATTGCGAACGGTGCCTCTGATGGTTATTCACCAGCCGATCGCACTCAAGACATGGTTGATGAATTTGAATCTCTAGGCGCCGAGGTCGAGCTAATGGTTCACCCAGGCGGTCACATGATTGTTATGAATCACGTCGAGCACATTGCTCAGGCGCTGCGAGCTTTGTAGTCGGTCTCTTTCTGTTTGACCCATTGCGCCCATAAATCTCTTAAATCCCAAGCGTTCTCAGCCATTATCGAGACGCCCTTGACTCCGGTTCGGCGGGTTTTGCCCGATATCAAAAGCAGGCGATTGTTGAACAGAATTCTGCTGCTTCGTTGCTGAGCCTCTTCAAAAAAGGTTGCGTCACTGCAGCCAAAGCCATCGTCAAGAGTGAGAAAAACCACACGCTTGCCTGAGCGCATCGGGGGAGTCTGAGTGGCAACTCGAACCCCGGCCACCAGAACGTCGGTTTTGCTGCGCAGTTGCGCAAGTTCATCGCTGCGAACCACGCCCATTTCGTCAAGCATCGGCCTAAAACTCTCGAGAATGTGAGCTGAGATATCGAGTTTTGTAATCGCAATCTCGGCCTCGACCTTATCTGTGATCGAGGGTTCGGGGTTTCCGGTGGCCAAAAAGTCAAGGACTGAAAAATCTAGAGTCGACTGACTGCCCTGATCTTTTGGCCTTGATTTAATTGCGTTTAGCTGCCGCACCCTTGCAATGATGTCTCCGCGTGAGTGGGAATCGGCACCTGATCCAAGCCCTACCAGAGCATCAAACGCCCCAATTGTGGCTAAATGCTCGAGGGTTCTGCGGCTCGGTTTTGCGCGCAGATAAA
>CALDKR010000241.1 GCA_937898095.1 uncultured Rhodoluna sp. | reverse complement strand
AGCTGATCAAGTTCTGGAATGTATAGATAGACAACTTGCCGACCTGGTCGCTTCAATAGATTTGCGACTCGAACAAACCTCTCTTCAATTGACTTGGCCGCCAAGTAGCTCGCACCCGGCATAGTTGCCTGCGTGAAGCCGGAATTTTCATATTCGCCAGGGCCACAAAACACGAAATCAATGCCCTCATTCGCGGCTAGCTGTGAGACAGTCGGCTCAGTTTGTCGCTCAGGCTTGAAAGAGGTTGACCATCCGGTTAGAAGATTGACAGGCTGATTTAGAGCGCGGTCGAAAACCTGATAGCCAATTATTGGGTGCTTGCCTGCAGCATAGCCGGTGGCAAAAGACGTGATGCTTGCTGCTGTTGTTGAAGGAAAAGCGCATTCAATGGTCGAAGATTTGCCCAGTTGACTATTTAGAAACGGTGCGTGTCCGGGTTGAAATCTTATGTTCGATGCGCCTAGCCCATCAACCAAAATCACCACGGCCTTTTGCGCCTTCTTGAGCCCAATAGTGTTCTGCTTAGAACCGCCAACCGATGCATAAGCACTGACCAAAACCTCGGTAAGCCTCCCGAAGGTTTTCGGAGCGGAAGGTAGCATCGTATTCATCCCGAGTAGTCTGCCATAGACGCTCGAAGTGAGACCCCCAAGAGGACTATGAGCAAGCAAGAGTTTGATGCTGAACGCATTGTCGACATTGATTTGTCGCAAGAAATGCAGGACTCATTCTTAGAGTATTCGTACTCAGTTATCTACGCTCGAGCACTCCCTGATGCGCGCGACGGAATGAAGCCAGTTCATCGCCGCATTGTCTATCAAATGGGCGAAATGGGATTGCGCCCCGATCGCGGTCACGTTAAGTCGGCACGTGTCGTTGGCGATGTAATGGGAAAACTTCACCCCCACGGTGACAGCGCTATTTATGACGCGCTAGTGCGCATGGCTCAGCCTTTTTCTCTGAGAGTTCCACTAGTTGACGGTCATGGCAACTTCGGAAGCCTAGATGATGGCCCGGCAGCCTCTCGATATACCGAGGCCCGACTTTCGGCCGAGGCGCTTCTTATGAATGAGTCCTTAGACGAAGACGTAGTTGACTTCAAGCCCAACTATGACGCTCAGCTAACAGAGCCAGCAGTTCTGCCTGCAGCGTTTCCAAACCTGCTAGTCAACGGGGCTTCGGGCATTGCGGTTGGCATGGCGACCAATATGCCTCCGCACAATCTTCGCGAAATAGTTGCTGCTGCGATTTTCCTTCTGAACAACCCTTCAGCTACCACTGAAGACCTGATGAAGTTTGTTCCGGGCCCCGACCTGCCGAACGGTGGTTTGATTGTTGGCACTGAGGGCATTAAAGAGGCCTATGAAACAGGTCGTGGTGTTTTCAAGACCCGTGCAAAGGTCTCGGTTGAAACTGTTTCGCCACGAAAGCTCGGCCTGGTGGTGACTGAATTGCCTTATTTGGTTGGCCCAGAAAAAGTAATTGAAAAAATCAAAGATGGCGTCAACAGCAAGAAAATAACTGGCATCTCTGACGTCACTGATCTGACTGATAGAACCAATGGCCTGAAGCTCGTGATTGAACTCAAGACCGGCTTCGATCCGCAGGCAGTGCTTGAGCTGCTCTATCGGTTCACTCCTATGGAAGACTCTTTTGGAATCAACAATGTTGCTCTTGTTGATGGGCGCCCGCAAACACTTGGATTGCGTGATTTGTTAGGTGTCTACTTAGCTCATCGTATTCTTGTCACGCGCAGACGCAGCAAAAACCGCCTAGGAAAGCGAACCGCGCGACTTCACTTGGTTGATGGTCTCCTAAAGGCAATTCTAAATATCGACGAAGTCATTCAAGTTATTCGAAGCAGTGATGAAGTCGATGAGGCGCGAAGCAAGCTCAAGTCTGTTTTTGACTTGACTGACCTGCAGGCCGAATACATTCTCGAACTTCGACTTCGTCGACTCACTAAATTCTCGCGAGTTGAGCTTGACGCAGAGCGAGATCAGCTAAGGCAAGAAATTGCGGAGCTTGAGCACATTCTTGGCTCAGATCAGGTTCTGCGTGACTTAGTCGCTTCTGAATTAACTGATGTAGCTCAAAAATATGGCGATGATCGCAGAACACAAGTCCTCGCCGATGGCGAAATTGTTAGACCGGCCCCTGCGGCAAAGATCATCGCCGCTGGCGCTGAGCTATCTGACGAACCCTGCTTGGTGAGGCTCAGTGCCTCCAAGCACTTGGGCAGGCTTTCTCAAATGTCACAATTTGAAACTGGTCGTTTCACCCACGACGCGGTCTTGGCTGAAATTGAAACTTCGACCAGGTCTGATGTTGGATTCGTTACCTCAAAGGGTCGAATCATCCGTGTTCACGCTGGCGATATTCCAACCGCAGATTCTAATTTCACGACTGAATCGATCGGTGTTGAGTCTTTCCTTGGCCTGAGTTCACCTGAGCGAGTCTTGACTGTGATTCCCCTTGTCGAGACTTGTGAACTCGCTGTAGCTACTCGACACGGAATCGTGAAGCGTGTACTGCCTGATTATCCGGCGAAGGACGATTTCGAAATCATCGCACTCAAAGACGGAGACGAGCTTGTTGGTGCGAGTGTTTGCAACGACTCAAGTCGTTTGGTTTTCATCGCAAGCGACACGCAACTGCTTACTTTTGATGCTAGTCAGGTTCGCCCGCAAGGGCGAGCAGCTTCAGGCGTCGCGGGCATAAACCTCAACGAAGGCGCCGAAGTTATTTTCTTCGCCGCGATCGATGCTGCAGCCGCAGCTGATGCTTTTGTTATGACAGCCGCTTGTTCTGATTTTGCCCTGCCAGGAACCGATCCGGGCTCTGCAAAACTAAGTGCACTCTCGGAGTTCCCTACCAAGGGGCGTGCAACCGGCGGTGTTCGATCTCACAAGCTTCTGAAAGGCGAAGACAAGCTCTATTTTGCATGGGCGGGCTCAAGTGCACCAAAACTGGCTGCAAAAGACGGAAAGCCAATTCAAATAAATCTTGATGTGGCAAAGCGCGATGCATCAGGCACAAAAATCTCTGCTTCGATTAGCAGCGCTGGAATATAGCCGCGATCAAAGTGTGCCCAGAGGTGACAAGCCGTGGCAAGGCAAATGTGCTTTGGCAGACCGCAAGTGACTAATTAGGAGCTTGATGATGTGGCGCTGCAACTAGGCGTCTATTCGATCTCTCTCGAGTGAGTCAGCCGAATCAATGATGAAATCACGTCGCGGCGCTACTTCATTGCCCATGAGGAGTTCAAAAATCTTTTCTGCATTTGCGGCATCTTCAACGCGAACTCTGCGCAAGGCGCGGCGACTTCGATCCATCGTGGTCTCTGCGAGTTGATCGGCGTCCATCTCGCCCAAGCCCTTGTAACGCTGAATCGGCTCTTTGTAGCGCTTGTTTTGTTTGACAAGTGAGGCTAAAACCCCATCGAGCTCCTGCTGACTATAGGTGTAGAGAACCTCGTTTGCTTTAGAACCAGGATTTATGACTTCGACGCGATGCAAGGGTGGCACAGCTGCAAAAACGCGACCTGCATCGACTAGAGGGCGCATGTACCTAAAGAAAAGCGTCAAGAGCAGTGTTCTAATGTGCGCTCCATCGACGTCGGCGTCGCTCATAAGAATGATTTTTCCGTAGCGGGCTGAGTCGAGGTCAAAAGAGCGGCCCGAGCCGGCACCAATGACCTGAATGATAGAAGCGCACTCAGCATTCGAGAGCATGTCAGAAACTGACGCCTTTTGAACATTGAGAATCTTGCCACGTATGGGAAGAAGAGCTTGAAACTCTGAGTCTCTGGCCAGCTTTGCCGTTCCAAGTGCAGAATCACCCTCAACAATAAACAGCTCAGAACTGTCGGTGTCTTGAGTTCGGCAATCTACCAATTTTGTGGGAAGAGAAGAAGATTCAAGTGCATTTTTGCGCCGTTGAGTTTCTTTATGCGTGCGCGCTGAAATGCGCGACTTCATTTCGGCAACGAGTTTGTCTAAGAGCAGTGAAGCTTGCGTCTTGTCGTCGCGCCTAGTGCTTTCAAGTCGCTCAGTTAGCTTCTTAGAAACAACATTCGCGACAATATTTTTTACTGCAGGTGTTCCAAGAACCTCTTTTGTTTGGCCTTCAAATTGAGGCTCGGCCAAGCGCACGGTGATTACTGCTGTTAGGCCTGCTAGAACATCGTCTTTCTCTAGCTTGTCGTTTCCTACTTTTAGTTTGCGGGCATTCGCATCGACTTGGGCTCTGAGCACCTTTAGCAGCGACTGTTCAAAGCCAACCACGTGGCTTCCGCCTTTTGAAGTCGCAATGATGTTTACGAAAGACTGAACCTTAGTCTCGTATCCAGTTCCCCATCTAAGCGCTACATCAACAGCGCAAGTTCGCTCGACTTCGCGCGAGACCATGTTTCCGGTTTCGTCTAGAACGGGAATCGTCTCTGAAAAAGAGCCCTCGCCAGTTAGTCGCCAACAATCGGTAAGTGCTGCATCTGGAGCCAAAAACTCAGCAAACTCAGTTATGCCACCGTCGTATTTAAAGCTGTGTTGAGCTATCGAATCTGGTCGCTCGTCAGCGATGTCTAATTGCAGACCGGGAACCAAAAAGGCGGTTTGTCTAGCTCGGTCTAAAAGATCGTCGGTTGAGAATTTCGCGTCTTTTATGAAAATCTGAGGATCCGCCCAGTATCGCACGCGAGTTCCGGAAACACCCTTTGCAACCTTGGCTATTTC
>CALDKR010000240.1 GCA_937898095.1 uncultured Rhodoluna sp. | reverse complement strand
CCGTCAGGCTAAGGCGATCCTTGATGATCTCGGAGTGCCACTGCTGATCCACCAGCCACGATATTCGATGTTTGACCGTCGCCCAGAGCAAGGATTGTTTGACGTTCTAGGAATGCTTGGCGTTGGGTCAATTGTCTTCTCGCCACTCGCGCAAGGAATGTTGACCGATCGCTATCTGAGCGGTTCTGCGCCAAAGGGCAGTCGTGCCTCAAAGAATTTCTATCTGAAAAACGATGCCCTGACTGAAGAATATCTGGAGCATGCACGCGCTCTCAACCAGATTGCAGCCGCACGCGGTCAGTCTCTAGCGCAACTTGCAGTCTCTTGGGTTCTTCGCCAACCTACAGTCACCTCTTGTCTAATTGGTGCCAGCAGCGTTGAGCAGTTGAACCAAAACTATGCTGCTCTCTCTGCGCCAAAACTTAACGCGGCTGAATTGGCAGCTATAGAACCTCACGCAGTCAACGGACTGATTTAGTTAGCATCGCAATTTGTCGCACCTCAAGAACCAACGACCTGGCTTCGGCATATTTCTTGCCATCGCTGCAACGCTATTGTTTGGCCTAAATGCAAGCGTCACCAAGGTATTGATGCGAACGGGAATCACCCCGGATCAAGTGGTGCTATTCAGATCTCTTGCGTCGGCACTTTGCGCTGGCGCTGTGCAGGCAATTAGTGACCGGAGTTCATTCAAGCTTCAAAAGAGTGAGCTTTTGCCACTTTCGGCACTTGGGGTAGTTGGTGTTGCTCTGATGCAGTGGTCATACTCAAATGCGGTCTCTTTGCTACCAGTTGGCATAGCGCTGTTGATTGAATACACTGCCATTCTTATAGTTCCGATAGCGTCACTGATGATTTTCAGAACTAAAGTTTCAGCTCGTTTATGGCTAGGTGCCGTGCTGGTGATTTGCGGACTGCTCGTGGTCTCGAACATATGGGCCGGCGGGCTAAATCCGGTCGGCATTGCGTTTGCTTTTGGGGCGGCTATTTTTCTTAGCGTCTATTTCATACTCGGTGAGCGGGTGCAAAAATCACGCTCTTCGATGTCATTGCTCTTTTATTCGATGCTGATTTCTTCAATTTTCTGGATGATTGCTTCGCCATGGTGGCGAATTGACTCAAATCTATTGACTCAAACTATTGACCTATCGGGCAATCTAGCCGGTGTAGCTCTTACCGCCTGGCAGTTGATGATTTGGGTCGGCATTGCAGGCAGCTTCGCACCGATGCTGCTCTCATTTTTGGCACTTCGCCACCTAAGTGCGTCTACAGTTGGAATCACATCGACGGCAGAAACACTTTTTGCCTTTACTTTTGCTTGGCTTTGGCTAAAAGAA
Organism: uncultured Rhodoluna sp.; assembly: GCA_937898095.1. Classification (GTDB taxonomy): domain Bacteria; phylum Actinomycetota; class Actinomycetes; order Actinomycetales; family Microbacteriaceae; genus Rhodoluna. The sequence continues at coordinate 3,394 of CALDKR010000240.1, read as the reverse complement.
GAAATTAGCCTGCTGCAAGCTATTGGCGGGGCGTTAGTTCTTGCCGGAATTATTTTTGCCCAAACTTCGAGGAGGCACACTTGGCAACAATTGAACTAGGTTCAGCGAACTTTGGCGAGCAAGTGACAAAAGATGGAATCACCATCGTTGACTTTTGGGCTGAATGGTGTGGCCCATGCCGTCAGTTTGCTCCGATTTTTGAAGAAGCGTCGACCAAACATCCTGAAATCTCATTCGCCAAAGTCGACACTGAGGCTGAACAGCAACTAGCCGCTCAGGCAAACATCACATCCATACCAACCCTGATGGTTTTCCGCGATGGGGTATTACTATACAACCGAGCTGGTGCGCTTCCGGGTGCAGCACTTGAGGAACTAATTTCGGCTGTTGCGGGGTTAGATATGGAAGCAGTGAAAGCTGAGATTTCAGCGCAAAACAATTCTTCTAACTAACGCAGGTTCCGAGCAGGGGTTCAAATGGAAATTAGAAATAATTCGATGGCGATGATTGCAACGGTTGCACTCGTCGGAGTTCTGGCTTCACTAATTGGTTTTTTCGACCCAAACACCTGCACTGTCACGCAAAACAGCGACTGGACGTCGTGTCAGGCCATTGCCAATGATCGCAAAATCGGCAGCGCTTTCTTGCTTGTCTTGTCACTTGTTGGCTTTGGCGTTTCTCTGGTTCGAACCAAAAAGGCTAAGCAATAGCCTCAGCAATCGAAGCGGTTGCCAGGTCGGCGAATGCGTGCTGCACTCCTGCATAGGTGATTTTGCCGTTCCAGACATTAAGGCCCTTAGCCAATGCCTCGTCGGAGGCTACCGCTGCCTTCCATCCTTTTTCAGCGATTGCAACCACATAAGGCAAAGTTGCGTTGGTGAGTGCAACAGTTGAGGTTGCCGGAACCGCCCCAGGCATGTTTGCCACGCAGTAATAAGTCGAATTGTGAACCTTGAATGTCGGCGCATCGTGAGTGGTTGGCTTTGAGTTCTCAAAGCAGCCGCCCTGATCGATCGCGATGTCGACCAGCACCGATCCCGGCTTCATAGTTTTTACCATTTCATCAGTGACCAATTTCGGCGCCTTTTCGCCTGGAATCAAAACTGAACCGATAACCAAATCTGCGTCTTTTAGCTCGTTGGCAATTTCATAGGCCGTTGAAACTCGAGTTTTCACGTGACCACCAAAGCGAGCGTCAAGCTCTCGAAGTTTTGGCAGCGAAATGTCGATAACTGTCACATCTGCCTGCATGCCGAGAGCCATCGTTGCAGCGTGCTCGCCGGCTACACCGCCGCCAATCACAACGACCTTTGCTTTGGCAGCCCCTGGCACGCCGCCCATCAAAACGCCCCGGCCACCTTCGTTTTTCATTAGCTGGTATGCACCGATTTGCGCTGAGAGTCGACCGGCAACCTCGCTCATTGGCTGAAGCAACGGAAGGCTGCGGTTTTGAAGCTGCACGGTCTCATAGGCGATTGCAACTCCGCCTGCGTTGACCAGTGCCTCAGTGCAAGGGCGTGAGGCTGCGAGGTGCAAGTAGGTGAAAAGCACCTGGTCTTTGCGAAGCAACTGATATTCGGCCGCAATAGGCTCTTTGACCTTCAACAGAAGGTCTCCTTTTTGCCAAACATCTTCAGCGGTCGCGAGAATAGTTGCTCCTTGAGCCGTATAAGACTCGTCGCTGAAACTTGATCCGACGCCGGCGCCAGCTTGGATGAAAACTTCGTGGCCACGTCGCACCAACTCATGCACGCCGGCCGGAGTAATTGCAACGCGATTTTCGTTGTTCTTAATTTCAGTTGGGATTCCGATGCGCATCTTGCTTCCTTTGGTTTCAAACTCGCCGGTGGCGTTTGAATAATGGTGCAGGAATTGCATTTCAATTCGGTAAATTCCGCAATAATTCGAGGATATTCCGCATAATTTCGCAGTATCTTCATTTTTGACGAAGGGATTGCGCATGAGTTCGAACATTCTGCGAAGCCAGATTGACGATGTCGATTTAGATATCATCCGTGTTTTGAAAAACAATGCCCGCATCACCAATGCTGATTTGGCAGCCACTGTTGGAATCGCCCAATCAACCTGCATAGGTCGCGTGCGCGCCTTGATTGCCAGTGGCGTGATTAGCGGCTTTCATGCCGATGTTGACCCCGCTAAGGTCGGGCTTGACAGTCAGGTGTTGATATCGGTCACCCTTAGAGCTGGCGCAAGGGCTCACCTAAACGAATTTATGGATCAAATGCGCAGCCGCCCCGAAGTCGTGCAGGTTTTCTTTCTCGGAGGAACCGAAGACTTTATTGTTCACTTGGCCGTTGCCGACTCGACAGCGGTTCGAGAGTTTGTTTTAGAATATTTATCTAATAATCCAACCGTGGCATCAACTCGCACTAACTTGGTGTTTGACCACTTCAAAGGCAAAGGAGCCAGCTATGAAGGTATCTAACAAAGTTGTAGTCGTCACCGGGGCGGGCAACGGCATGGGCCGCGAAATGACTCTGCAGCTGCTAAGCCGCGGTGCCAAGGTATTCGGCGTAGACCTGAAAGCAGAGTTGCTTGCTGAAACCTCAAAAATCGCTGGTGACTCGCCCGATTTCAAGTCGCTCGCCCTAGACATCACTGACCGAGCCGCTGTCGCTAAATTGCCTGCTGCCGTAGAGGCTGCGTTTGGCGAGGCTGACATTCTGATCAACAACGCCGGAATCATTCAGCCATTCGTCAAAGTCAACGACCTTTCAATCGAAGCGGCAGATCGCGTTATGAACGTAAATTTCAACGGTCCACTAAACCTAATCAAGGCATTTTTGCCAGTCTTGCTGAGCAGGCCTGAGGCGCAAATCGCCAATGTTTCGTCTATGGGTGCTTATGGTCCGGTGCCGGGCCAGACCGTCTATGGCGCCTCGAAAGCGGCTTTGAAATTGCTCACTGAAGGCCTGCGCTCAGAGATGATTGGCACAAACGTCACTGTCACACTGATTTATCCGGGCGCAGTCGGAACGCACATCGCAGAAAATTCACTGCCTGGCGCAAAAATGCCAGGGGCCGACAGCGCAGCTTCATCAAAATTCAAAATGACCAGCCCTCAAGATGCAGGTCGAATCATGATTGATGGCATCGAAGCAGGCAAAGCCAGGGTTTTTGTCGGCTCAGACGCATCAGGTCTAGACAAAATAATGCGACTGATGCCAGTTAAGGGTGCGGCAATCATCGCAAATCAAATGAAAGACCTGCTCAAGTAGTCAAAAACCAGCCTATCGCAAATACACTTGAGGCACTATGTCTGGATACGTACTTTTTGAAGTAATTTCAATGGTGGTCTTGACCGCCCTTTTGCTGGTCGACGTGCTGGTCATTTCTCGCAGACCACACATTCCATCGGCAAAAGAATCAACGG
>CALDKR010000239.1 GCA_937898095.1 uncultured Rhodoluna sp. | reverse complement strand
CGCTCTTCCGATCTATCATTCGAGCCGGCAGCAATGCACACCATCATCGATGCCAAGCCGCACTCAAACGCAGTCGTTATTCTCGACCACAAGGGCGATGCCAACTTCGGCGAGAACGTTGAAATTCTGGTCGGCGATGAAGCAAATCTAACCGTCATCAGCATTCAAGACTGGAGCGCCAAGAGCGCGCACACCTCGGCGCAATTTGCCAAGCTGGGCCGCAATTCAAAGCTCAAACACGTTGTGGTTAGCCTCGGCGGCAAAACCCTGCGAGTCACCCCGTCGGCAGAGTTCACAGCACCGGGCGGCGAGGTTGAACTGCTCGGTCTCTATTTCGCCGATCAGGGTCAATACATGGAGCACCGACTCTATGTCGACCACGCAGTGCCAAACTGCAAGTCAGATGTGAAATACAAAGGTGCGTTGCAGGGCGACAAAGCACAAACCGTATGGGTGGGCGATGTTCTGATTCGCATGGCCGCTGAAGGCACTCAGACATACGAGCTGAATCGCAACCTGCTGTTGACCGATGGTGCGCGTGCTGACTCGGTGCCAAACCTAGAGATTGAAACCGGCAAAATCGAGGGCGCTGGCCACGCTAGCGCCAGTGGTCGATTCGATGACGAGCAGCTGTTTTATCTGCAGGCTCGCGGAATCAACGAGTCTGAGGCACGCCGCCTTGTGGTTCGCGGGTTCTTGAACGAGATCATTCAGCAAATTGGTGTTGAAGAAATCGAAACCAGGCTCACCGCCGCCATCGAGGCTGAGCTTGAAAGGAGCGCCAACTAATGGCAATTCGAATCTGCCCTGTGGCTGACATCAAGCCAGGCAAGGCCATTCGCGTAAAGGTCGGCGACCTTGCGATTGCAATCGTTCGCACCAAAGCTGGCGAAGTTAGAGCTATTGATGACAAGTGTTCACACGGCGAAATCTCACTGAGCGAGGGCTTCGTCGATGGCGACACCATCGAGTGCTGGGCCCACGGCGCAAAATTCTCACTCGACACCGGTGCGGCACTCACGCTTCCGGCATTTGAACCCGTAGCAACCTATGAGGTAATCATCGACAACGATGAGATTTATCTCGAAATCGACGCTGAATAGCCACCGAAAGAAGATCATGGCAACTCTAGAAATCAAGAACCTGCACGTCACTGTCGAAACCGATCAGGGCACGAAAGAAATTCTCAAGGGCGTAGACCTCACCATTCGCAGCGGCGAGAGCCACGCAATCATGGGTCCTAACGGTTCTGGCAAGTCAACACTTGCCTACACAATTGCAGGTCACCCGAAATACACCGTGACCGAGGGTGAGATTTTGCTTGACGGTGAAGACGTGCTTGAAATGTCTGTCGATGAGCGTGCTCGTGCGGGCGTGTTCCTGGCTATGCAATACCCAGTCGAGATTCCTGGCGTCTCGGTCTCAAACTTCTTGCGCACTGCAAAAACTGCGGTCAGCGGCGAGGCACCAGCGCTTCGAAACTGGATCAAAGACATGCGTTCGGCGATGGAGAACCTTCGCATGGACCCAAGCTTCACTGAGCGTAACGTAAACGAAGGCTTCTCGGGCGGAGAAAAGAAACGTCACGAGATTCTGCAGCTTGAGCTGCTAAAGCCAAAGTTTGCAGTGCTTGACGAAACCGACTCAGGCCTCGACGTTGACGCCCTAAAGATTGTTTCAGAGGGCGTAAATCGAGCCAAAGAGAGCAACGGTTTCGGCTTGCTACTAATCACTCACTACACCCGCATCCTTCGCTACATCAAGCCAGACTTCGTTCACGTCTTCGTGAACGGCAAGGTTGCTGAAGAGGGCGGCCCTGAGCTAGCCGAGCGCCTAGAGGCTGAGGGCTACGACCGCTACGTGAAGGCCTAAATGCCAACTGAGCTAGAGCCTGAATACTACGACCGAGTCATCGAGGCGCTAAAAGACGTCATCGACCCAGAAATCGGCGTGAACATCGTCGACCTTGGGTTGATTTATGGTCTGCAAATCGCTGATGATGGCTCGCTGCTAGTCAATGCCACACTAACCTCGGCCGGCTGCCCACTGACCGATGTAATTGAAGAACAGACCGCCCAGGCGCTCGATGGCATCACCGAGGCGTTTCGAATCAACTGGGTGTGGATGCCGCCGTGGGGCCCAGAGAAAATTACCGAAGACGGCAAAGAGCAAATGCGCGCGATCGGTTTCTCAATCTAAATCAGACTCAAAAGAAAAACCCCACCGACAGTTCGGTGGGGTTTTTGCTTGAGCTATTTAGCGCTTGATTAGCTTCCAGGCTGAAGGCAAGACAATTGCAGCTAGTGCGATCTTGATTGCATCTCCGGCTAGGAACGGAATCATCCCTGCGTTCAATGTTGAAACTAGGTCGTTTGGAGCACCTACGGTGCCCAAGAAAACTGAAAGCCAGGTCAAGCCAAATGCATAGATGACCAAGTTTCCGGCTACGAATGAACCGATGACACTGAACCACTTGCGGTCCCACTGACGCTGCGAAAGGAATCCAACTAGAGCAGCTGCCGCGATGAAACCTGCGAGATAACCCATGGTCGGACCACCAGCAACAAATGCCTTAGCACCGGTGAAAACTGGCAGGCCAGCGACACCAAGAATTACATAGAGCACCATTGAAAGAGCAGCGCGGTTGAGGCCAAGCGCGGCACCAACTAGAAGAACTGCGAAAGTCTGGCCGGTGATTGGAACCGGAATCATTGGAATCTGGATTTGCGCCGCAGCTGCAGTTAGAGCCGCACCGCCAGCGATAAGGGCGACATCAGCTGCAATGCTCTTAGGAACAAAACGGTCAACGATGGTTGGGCGGGTGCTTAGGGTTAGTGACAACTCAATATCTCTCTACTAAAGGTTGCTACTTCGCGGGGCGCAAAGACATAAGGCGATTGTAGACTAGGCGTTTTGGTGGTCGCCTGACATTTGCGACAAAATCCATCCCAGTTTTTGGAGCATTCAGATGATTAACGTGCGCGATCTAGAGATTCGAATTGGCGCTCGCGTTTTGATGTCTGGCGTGAACTTTCGAGTTGATAAGGGCGACAAAATTGGTCTGGTTGGCCGCAACGGTGCGGGCAAAACAACTTTGACCAAAGTGCTCGCCGGTGACGGTCAACCTTCAGAGGGCTCGGTCGAAAAGCATGGCGAAATTGGATATCTTCCGCAGGACCCTCGCACCGGTGACCCAGAAGAGTTGGCTCGCACTCGAATTTTGAATGCCCGCGGCTTGGGCGATATTTTGCTTCAGATGGAGCAGGCATCGCTCGACATGGCCAGCGTTGACGAAAAAATTTATGACGCCGCAATGGTTCGCTATGCCAAACTTCAGGATCGATTTGAAGGCGGCGGGGGATACGCAGCTGAAGCGCAAGCCGCGGCAATTGCCAACAACCTAGGGTTAAAGGAGCAGGTGCTCAATCAGCCGTTAAAAACCCTCTCCGGTGGTCAGCGTCGCCGCATCGAACTCGCCCGCATTTTGTTCTCTGATGCTGAAACCATGATTCTCGATGAACCGACCAACCACCTTGATGCCGATTCGGTGGTTTGGCTGCGCGAATTCTTGAAGGGCTATCAGGGTGGCTTAATCGTGATTAGCCACGACGTTTACCTAGTTGAAGAAACCGTCAACCGCGTGTTCTATCTCGACGCCATGCGTGGCGTCATCGATGTCTACAACATGGGTTGGCGTGCCTATCAGAAGCAGCGCGAGGCTGACGAAGAGCGCCGCAAGCGCGAGCGCACCAACGCCGAAAAGAAGGCTGCGACTTTGCAGCTTCAGGCTGCAAAATTTGGAGCCAAAGCGACCAAGGCGGTAGCTGCCCAGCAAATGATTCGCCGAGCCGAAAAGCTTCTAACCGGGCTTGATGAAGTTCGCGAACAAGACCGAGTAGCTCGCATTAAGTTCCCTGATCCGGCCCCGTGTGGTCGAACCCCCCTGATGGCTAAAAACCTGAGCAAGAGCTATGGCTCACTCGAGATTTTCACCGCAGTTGATTTGGCAATCGATAAGGGCTCGAAGGTCGTAATCATTGGCCTAAACGGTGCCGGCAAAACCACACTTCTTCGCATGCTTGCGGGCATTGATAAGCCGGACACCGGTTCAATCGAACCCGGTCACGGGCTAAAAATTGGATACTTCGCTCAAGAGCATGAAACGCTTGATGTGTCGAAGACTGTCTTGCAAAACATGCAAGAGGCTGCACCTCAACTCGCCGACACCGATGCAAGAAAAGTTTTGGGCTCGTTTTTGTTCAGCGGCGACGACGTAAACAAGCCTGCCGGAGTGCTAAGCGGTGGCGAAAAGACTCGTTTGGCGCTTGCATCGCTCGTGGTCTCATCGGCTAACGTTTTGCTGCTTGACGAGCCAACTAACAACCTTGACCCAGCTAGCCGCGAAGAGATTCTCAGGGCCCTCGATTCTTTCACCGGTGCAGTGGTCTTGGTCTCTCACGACGTCGGTGCGGTTGAGGCCCTAAACCCCGAACGTGTTTTGATTTTGCCTGATGGCGTTGAAGACCACTGGAACCAGGGATACGCCGATCTAATTGCGCTTAGCTAATTAGTGAATCTTCGTAGGCCTTGTCGTCATCGCCGACTTTTTTGCGACGCTTAGGAACAAATCCGGCTTCGGTCGCAACTCGGCGAGCGATAAGCTCTTGCCTTATCGCCCAACCTAGAGCGAAAAAAGCCATAACTCCGAAGACAATCCACTGAATCGCATAGCTCAGGTGGTTTCCCTCATCGAGCGCTGGCTTGCCCAGTTGATCAGGCTCTTGACTGGCCTGTTTTGACTCGCTGCTCATTCGAACATAGAAATCTGTTTCGACTGAGCCCGATTCGTCAGCGAGTTGCGCTGACATCAGTTTTGGGTTGATTGTCGGCAATTGACCCTTGGGTGCATCGCGATTCAAGTCGGGCTCGGCAGTTCGCAATCTAGCGACGATGGTCTGCTGATTGCTCAGTGGTGCCGGAACCAAGTCAGGGGAGTCCTGCGTGTTTCCGGTGGGCAGCCAGCCGCGATCGACGGCAATAATCCGACCACCTTCAGTTAGAAACGGCACTAGCTCAATGAATCCGGGGTTGCCGTTATTTGGGCGATTTCGAACTAAAAACACTGAATCGTTCAAATATCTGCCGACCATCGAAACCGGTCGCCACTCATCGGCTGGTGAATAGCCATTGGCGACC
>CALDKR010000238.1 GCA_937898095.1 uncultured Rhodoluna sp. | reverse complement strand
GTGCTCTTCCGATCTCATCTAACGCGACGGGCGCCTGGTCATAGTTAGCGGCAATGAGGTTTATGCGAGCAACAGCTTCAGCGCGGCGATTGAACTGCCAGTTAGACAGAAAGACACATGCAATCGCAAAAATTGTCGCCAAGACCAGCCAGGTCAGCCAGCGCTTCCACGAAGATTTCAGCCATGCTGAGTCGAATTTCATTCAATTTCTTTCAATTGCGGCTCGAATCCTCGAGACCCCAAATAGTCAAGCAGAAATGCCTGATGTTCGGCGCAGGTTGACCAGATTTTTCGTCGACCATCAGTGTGAATGCGAGGGTTTCGCCAACTGATTTGTTTAGCTGCGGCTTGGATGCATCCGGCTCGAGAGCACTTGATAAATGTCGGTTGGCCGTTGCTTGAATCGCCAGATAATGAAAATGACTCGAGCATTATTGATCATCGCTGGGGCGATCGACCACAGTGAACGCACTGGCGGGAATGCTGATGGTCTCGTGCACTGGGGATTGGGCTTGAGGCTGCGCCTTGCCTGACCCTTGAGCGTTCGCGATGACAACCGCAAAATAGGGCAGAAGGATTGCTCCGGCGAACATAACCCACATCAGCCAACCCTGAACCACCATGCCGAGAATCAAACACAGCACTCGAACCGACATTGCGATGGTGTATTTGATCATTCGAGCTTTTCGCTCATCTTCAGGAGATTGACCCAGTGAAGTGACACTCTGCGCTTTGGTCATTTAGCTCCTTCCAATCAAGACCTTACTAAATCTCAAAGACTAGACTTCTCTTGATTCAAGCGCTTAGCGCGATTCCTTATTCCAAAAAGGTTGGCAAATGACTGAGGCAAAAACTGTTCTAATCACCGGCGGCAACCGCGGAATTGGTCGCGCTATCGCCGAAGAATTTGTCGCCCAGGGCCACCGCGTGGCCGTGACCGTTCGCTCGGGTGAAGGGCCTGCTGGCAGCCTTTCGGTTATCGCAGATGTCACCGACGCTGCCAGTCTTGACGCCGCGATTGCATCGGTTGAAGAGCAACTAGGCCCGATTCAGATTTTGGTTGCCAACGCTGGCATCACAAAAGACACTCTTTTGATGCGCATGACCGATGAAGAATTCGAAGATGTCATCAACACCAATCTCAACGGTGTGTTCCGTGTGGTGCGCCGAGCAACCAAGAGCATGATCAAAGCTCGATTTGGCCGAGTCATCTTAATTGGATCCGTTGTTGGCCTGTTGGGCTCTTCGGGTCAGGTTAACTATTCGTCCTCAAAGTCGGCCCTAGTGGGCATGGCTCGCTCGATTACCCGCGAACTAGGTGCTCGCGGAATCACCGCAAACGTGGTGGCCCCAGGATTCATCGACACCGACATGACTGCGGCATTGCCTGAGGCGATGCAAGACGAATACAAAAAGAAGATTCCAGCCGGCAGATTTGCACAACCTCAAGAGGTCGCTCGAGTCGTGACCTGGTTGGCTGGCGACGATGCAGGTTACATCTCTGGTGCGGTCATCCCGGTTGATGGCGGCCTTGGCATGGGCCACTAATTCAAACCTCAAAATCAACTAATTGGAGACAATGTGAGCAACCCTCTAGCACTAGGTTCATTGACTGGCAAAACCGCTTTGGTAACTGGTTCATCGCGCGGAATTGGAGCCGACACGGTTGGATATTTTGCCGCTGCGGGAGCATCGGTTGTGGTGAACTTTCGAAACAAAGAGGCTCGCGCGCAAAAAATTGTTGGTGACATCGAGGCAAATGGTGGTCACGCAATCGCTGTCGGTGCCGACCTGACTGACCCTGAGTCAGTGACAGCGATGTTCGACGCCGCCAAGGCCGAGTTTGGCGGGCTAGATATCTTGGTGATGAATGCATCTGGCGGCATGGAGGCAGGCCTCGGTGAAGACTATGCAATGCGCCTCAACCGTGATTCACAGGTCAACCTGCTGACCACAGCACTGCCTTATTTGAACGATGGTGCGCGCGTGGTTTTCGTGACTAGCCACCAAGCGCACTTCATTCGCACCACTCCAACAATGCCGGAATACGTTCCCGTCGCACTTTCTAAGCGCGCAGGTGAAGATGCACTTCGCGACATGATTCCGCAACTCAGCGAGCGCGGAATTGGTTTCGTTGTGGTCTCGGGTGACATGATCGAAGGCACCATCACCGCGACATTGCTTGAGCGTGCCAACCCAGGTGCAATCGAAGCCCGACGCGAGGGCGCCGGCAAGCTTTATAACGTGAGCGAATTTGCTGCCGAAGTTGCTCTTGCAGCGGTTGAGCCTGTTCCGGCTGACAACACTCGTCTAGTCGGCGACACCAGCGACTTTGTCGCCGAATAAAAATTGAATCAATCGCGGTCACAGTCCGCCCAAAAAAACCGCCGTTGCTCATAACGGCGGTTTTTTTGAATTCTTAGATTCGTTATAGCGAAAGAATCTCGATCAACTGAGATAGGTCTCGTTCATCCAAAACAACCTTGGCAAACTCACGCACCACAGGCTTTGCATTGAACGCCACGCTGGTTCCGGCGATTTCCATCATCCCAAGGTCATTTGCACCATCACCAACCGCAACCGTTTGGCCAATTTCAAAGCCCGCGTCTTTTGACCACGCCACCAAAGCGTCAGCTTTAGCCTGACGGTCGACGATTTCACCGATAACTCGACCGGTTAGCTTTCCGTCTATAACTTCGAGTTCATTAGCGCGGTTATAGTCGAGCTTCAAAATTTCGGCTAGTGGGGTCAAAATCTGTGAGAAACCACCGGAAACTGCGCCGACTTTGCCGCCATTGCGATGAACCGCAGCAATCAGATCAACCGCACCTTTGGTAACTTTGACGCGCTTTAGGGTCTCTCGAAAGATGCTCTCTGGCAAGCCTTCGAGAGTAGCGACCCGCTCGATCAAGCTTTCTGCAAAATCAAGTTCGCCAGCCATCGCTCGGTTAGTTACTTCAGCAACTTGCTCGCGAGTGCCGGCAGCGTCGGCTAGTAGTTCAATTACTTCATCTTCGATGAGGGTGGAGTCAACATCGAAGAGCACAAAAAGCTGGGTCACGGAGTTACAAGAACTCCCTTGCCCACCACTGTGATTCCAGATTCTGTCACGGTAAAGCCTCGGTCTATGTCTCGCTGACGATCTACACCAATTGATGCACCATCGGCAACCACCACACCCTTGTCGAGAATGGCCTTTCTAACCGTACAGTCTCTTCCGATGACAACTCTGTCAAGCAGCACCGAGTCGGTCACCAATGCGCGCGAGTGAACCCTAACCTCTGGCGAAAGCACTGATCGCTCCACGATTCCGCCTGAAATCACAGTTCCGAGCGAAACGATCGAATCGGTTGTGCGACCCTGATTGCCCTCACCGTCATGCACAAACTTGGCTGGCGGCAGGTTGATCTGCTGAGTGAAAATCGGCCATTCGTTGTTATACAGATTGAAAACTGGCATGACCGAAATTAGGTCCATGTGGGCGTCGTAATAAGAATCGATGGTTCCTACATCGCGCCAGTATGAGTGATCGCGCTCTGTTGAGCCCGGGATCTCGTTGTAGGTGAAGTCATAAACACCGGCGTCCTCGCGAGCAACCATCCAAGGAACAATGTCGCCACCCATGTCGTGAGAAGAGGTCTCGAGGGTTCCGTCGTGTTCAATCGCGTCAATCAGCGCCTGTGCACTGAAAACATAGTTGCCCATTGAAACTAGGGCTTCATTGGGGGAGTCGAGCAAGCCCTTCGGGTCACTTGGCTTCTCGCGAAACGCTGCGATCTTGGTTGGGTCGTTGTCGTCTACTTCAATTACGCCGAATTGGGTGGCGAGTGAGAGTGGCTGGCGAATAGCGGCGACGGTGACCCCGCGACCTGATGCAATGTGAGCCTCAATCATCTGGTCAAAGTCCATGCGATAGACGTGATCTGCACCGACTACCACGACAATGTCTGGCTTTTCATCGCTCAAAAGGTTCATGCTCTGCAAAATTGCATCTGCGCTGCCTGAATACCAACGTTTGCCCAATCGCTGCTGAGCGGGCACAGAAGCCACATAGGCGCCCAAAAGTGGCGACATGCGCCAGGTCTGCGAAATGTGTCGGTCCAAGCTGTGTGACTTGTATTGAGTCAAAACAACGATGCGACGCATTCCTGAGTTGATGAGGTTAGAGAGCGCAAAGTCGATCAGTCGATAGCTGCCACCGAATGGAACAGCAGGTTTCGCGCGGTCAGCCGTTAGGGGCATTAGTCGCTTGCCTTCGCCGCCAGCAAGCACCATGCCGAAAATTCTCTTAGAGCTCATATGCGTATGTTAGAGGGTCGAGATTGCGGGCACTAACATGGCGTCATGAGGATTGACTTAATCAGTAAGGAATATCCACCAGCCATTTATGGCGGTGCGGGCGTGCATGTCGCTGAATTAGTGAGAGTTCTGCGCAAGCAGATCGATGTCAAGGTTCGTTGTTTCGGAGACGACCGTAATGAAATTGATACTTTTTCGTATCGTCACAGCGATCATTTCGAAGGCCAGAACGGCGCACTTCAAACAATGTCTACTGACCTAAACATGGTTGCTGACATCGCCGGTGCCGATTTAGTGCACTCGCACACTTGGTATGCAAACTTCACCGGTCAGGTTGCCTCGACACTGCACGGAATTCCACACCTCATCACCGCACACAGCCTTGAGCCTCTGCGCCCATGGAAAGAAGAGCAGCTAGGCGGCGGCTATCGACTTTCATCCTGGATTGAGCGCACCGCCTACGAAGGCGCAACCGGAATCATCGCGGTCAGCGACGGCATGCGAAAAGACATTCTTCGCGCCTATCCGCAACTCGACCCGCAAAAAGTTTCGGTTGTTCACAACGGAATCGACCTCGAAGCTTTCCAGGCGGCCGATAACCCTGACCTAGTTCGCGCTAACGGAGTTGACCCTGACAAGCGTTCGGTGGTTTTCGTTGGTCGAATTACGCAACAAAAGGGCCTGCCTTACCTTCTAAAAGCTGCGCGCGAGCTTCCGAGTGACGTTCAACTTGTGCTTTGCGCAGGCGCTCCAGACACTCCTGAAATTCTTCGCACGGTCACCGAGCTGGTTGAAGAACTTCGAAAAGTTCGTGACAACGTGATTTGGGTTGAAAAACACCTGAGCCGCGCCGAACTAATTGCGATGCTTTCAGCCGCAACTGTTTTTGCTTGCCCATCAATCTATGAACCGCTTGGCATCGTGAACCTAGAGGCAATGGCCTGCTCAACACCGGTTGTAGCAACCGCCACCGGCGGAATTCCTGAGGTTGTCTCACACAACGAAACTGGTTTGCTGGTTGAAATTGAGCAACTGCAAGATGGCAGCGGCAAACCCCTTGATGAAGCAAAGTTTGTTTCTGATTTTGCCAATGCCCTGAACCAGATGTTGAGTCACCCAAATATTGCCGAATTTGGCAAAGCTGGTCGTGCCAGAGTTGAGAACCATTTCAGCTGGGATTCAATTGCTGAGCAGACCATCAGCGTGTATCGAAAAGCAATCAACGGAATCGCTTAAGCTCGAACTATGTCTCGTGCAATTGATTTGAATAACGTCACGCTCATTCGTGACAAAAAGCCAGTTCTCAACAATGTCGATTGGCAGGTCGAGTCAAATCAGCGCTGGGTCATAATCGGCCCAAACGGCGCCGGAAAAACATCGCTACTTCGAATTGCGGCTGCTCAAATTCACCCAACTACGGGCAGTGCAGTTGTTTTGCAGCAAAAACTAGGTGAGATCAACGTTTTTGAGCTTCGCACTCGCATCGGCTTTGCCTCGAGTGCCCAAGCTGCACACATACCTAATTCTGAAACCGTTCTGAATGCAGTGATGACCGCTAGCTATGCGATCACTGGCCGATGGAACGAACAGTATGACGACATTGATGAGCGTCGCGCGCGGAGAGTGCTCAACGAGTGGGGTCTGAGTGAATTTGCCGACCGAGCATTTGGAACACTCAGCGACGGCGAGCGAAAGCGAACCCAAATCGCCCGCTCGGTAATGCCTGATCCAGAGCTCTTGCTGCTTGACGAACCGGTTGCCAGCCTTGACCTTGCGGCTCGAGAGCAAACCGTTCGAATCATCGGTGAATACGCATCGTCACCTTATGCGCCCGCCATGATCATGGTTACCCACCACCTAGAAGAAATTCCAGCCGGTTTCACCCACGCACTAATTCTGGTCGATGGCCAGGTTTATGCCGCCGGCGAAATCTATTCGACTTTGACTACTGAAAAAATTTCTGAGGCATTCGGAGTGCCGATCGAAGTCAGCCACGAAAATGGCCGTTTTCAGGCTCGAATCAAATAGAAAATCATGATCAAACTCTGGCGCTAGCGCCTGTGATTCTGTTATAGTTTTCCCTTAGTGCCGATTTAACTCCAGGCAAAAGATTTGTTTCAAAAAGAAAGAAACCCATGAAGGCAGACATCCACCCAAAGTACGAAGCAGTTGTATTCCGCGACCTAGCTTCAGGTGAGGCATTTCTAACTCGCTCAACCGTGACTAGCAACAAGACCATCGAATGGGAAGACGGCAACACCTACCCAGTGTTCGACGTTGAAATCTCGTCGGCTTCGCACCCGTTCTACACCGGAAAGCAGCGCA
>CALDKR010000237.1 GCA_937898095.1 uncultured Rhodoluna sp. | reverse complement strand
ATGCGACGGCTGTCTGGTACTTCGAACTGGGTGTAGAGGTAAACCTCGTTGTCGACCGGGTCAACGAATCGGTGCAAGCCCTCGCCGGTGTTCATGTATCGCGCGTCGGCGACAACAATCAGGTGGTTCTCAGCCTGCAGATTTGGTAATTGAATGCGGGTTCCATCAGCCACTGCACTGGCATCAAGTGCCTCGCCGTTTAGGGTCACAGAGTGAACTTTTGCGGTTATCGCATCGATGAAGGTGCTAGCGCCGACTTTCGAGCTATTGAATCGAACGTGAGTTTCAGATCTGAATGTTTCGTCTGATGATGTGAGATCAAGGCTCACCTCATAGCTTTCGACGCTAATTAGGCTGGCGCGCTCTTGGGCTTCTTTGCGGGTTAAGTTCTCTCCGGGCATGTCACAAGCTTAACCAGCCGCGCGCCGCCTCGATGTTGCCGTGAAATAATCAGTTATCAGCTGACCGAAAGACTCAAATGCGAATTCACATTGCCACTGACCACGCCGGCCTAGAACTTAGCCATTTTTTGATTCGCGAATTGACCAAACAGGGGCACGAAGTCTTTGACCACGGGCCGAGCAGCTATGACCCGCTAGACGACTATCCAAGTTTTTGCATTAATGCCGCACTCGCTGTGGTTGCTGACCAACAGGCCGGCACCCAGGCGCTCGGAATCGTTCTTGGCGGTTCAGGCAACGGCGAGCAGATTGCCGCGAACAAGGTTGTCGGAATTCGCGCTGCTCTAGCTTGGAATGAGTCAACTGCCAAGTTGGCCCGTGAGCACAACGATGCAAATGTGATTGCCGTTGGTGCTCGTCAGCACAGTCAAGATGAGGTTTTGCGCCTGATCGAGCTATTTATCGCTGAGCCATTTAGCAACGACGAGCGCCACGTGCGCCGAATCGGCAAGATCGCGACCTATGAGCAAACCGGAGACATTCTCTAATTGCCAGAGGGTCACACCGTTCATAGAACAGCTAATGAATTCACCAAGCGTTTTGGTGGTTTGCCAGTTGAAGTGATTTCGCCACAGGGCAGGTTTTCGAGTGGCGCCGAGCTCATCTCGGGGCAGGTGCTAACTGCTTCGCGGGCAATCGGCAAGCAGATGTTTCTTGAGTTTGCCAACGATTTAACCTTGCGTATTCACCTAGGCATTTATGGCAAGTGGCGATTTGATGCCTTTGCAGATTCGCAGCTAGCAGAGCCGGTCGGTCAGGTGCGAGCGCGTTTCATTAATGCCAATAACTACGCCGATCTTCGTGGGCCAACCGTTTGTGAAGTTATCACTCGCGATGAAGTTGCAATTGTCGAGGCTCGCCTCGGGCCAGATCCACTGAATCCCGATCTGACTGGCAAAGAAATGAACCGATTTATTGAGCGAGTGCGCAAGTCGAAAACTTCGATAGGTCAATTGCTGATGAATCAAGAAGTGATAAGCGGCATCGGCAACGTTTATCGTGCCGAACTGCTATTTCGAGCTCAGATCGACCCTTATCGACCCGGCTCAAGTATTCCGGCAGAACAGCTTGAGCAGCTTTGGGCTGACAGCGTGAAGCTGCTGCAGGTCGGCGTCAAAAAGGGCGTAATGATCACGCGCGACGAATTTCTAACCAAGAATCCAGTCAAGGCAGAGCGCAATTTTGTCTACAAGCGCGAAGGCCTCGAGTGTCGAGTTTGTTCAACGCACGTTGCGATTGAAATCATGGCAACTCGCAAGCTTTATTTCTGCCCGAGTTGCCAGCAATAGCTCTATAAGCCGCCGGCGACAGCTGCCAAAATCGAGATGTTGGTTCCGGCAGGGGTTGCAGTTTCTAGACCCTGCTCGAAGCGAACGTCTTCTTCGTTCACATAGATGTTCACAAAACGACGAATCTTGCCGTTGTCATCAAGAATTCGAGTCAAAAGCCCCGAGTGTCGGGTTTCAAGGTCGTGAAGCACGTCGTTCAATGTTGCACCTGAGCCGGTGACCTCTGACTCTCCACCGGTATAGCTGCGAAGAATGGTCGGAACGCGAACGATAACTGACATGACTAACTCTCTCTTTATTCAGGCACCGCAGCGCGGAATGCCTCAAGGGTTGGTGGAATTGTGACGCTGAAACCGACGTGGTCGGCAATGGCATCTAGGGTCTTGAGGCCGTCACCGGTGTTCAGCACAACAGTCTCGAGCTCTGGGTCCAGGAGTCCAGATTCAACAAACTTCTTCAGATTTCCGACGGTGACTCCGCCGGCGGTTTCGGCGAAGATGCCTTCGGTTTCGGCCAATAGGCGAATTCCGGCGACAACTTCTTCGTCAGAAATGTGCCCAATCGCACCGCCAGTGTTATTCGCCACATCGATCGCATAGGGGCCATCAGCGGGGTTTCCGATTGCCAGTGACTTTGCAATGGTGTTTGGTTTTTGCGGGCGAACAACATCCCAGCCGTTTTCAAATGCCTCAGCAACTGGGTTGCAGCCGGTGGCCTGTGAGCCAAAAATCTTGTATTGCTTGGCCTCGACCAGCCCCAACTTGATCAACTCTTTGAAAGCTTTGTCAATCTTGGTCATTAGAGAGCCCGAAGCGATTGGTACAACGACCTGGTCAGGAAGACGCCAGCCGAGTTGCTCTGCAATTTCGTAGCCAAGCGTTTTTGAACCCTCGGCATAGTAAGGGCGAAGATTTACGTTTACGAAGCCGTAGCCTCGGTCGTCGGCGATTTCAGAACAGAGCTTGTTTACATCGTCATAGTTGCCGTGGATTCCGACCAAAGTTGTGCCATAGACAGCGCTGGTTAGCACTTTGCCGAGTTCTAGATTGTCTGGAATCAGCACGACTGATCGAATGCCTGCTCGCGCCGCGGCGGCGGCAACCGAGTTAGCTAGGTTTCCGGTTGAGGCACAGCTAATTGTTGAAAAGCCAAGAGTTTTTCCGGCGGTCATAGCGACTGCAACCACGCGGTCTTTGAATGAGTGGGTCGGATTTCCGCGGTCGTCTTTGATCCACAGCTTCTTCATGCCGAGTGCAGTAGCCAAATTTTTTGACTCTTGCAATGAAGTGAAGCCGGGGCTTAAATCCGCTGGGCGATTTGCAGCTTCTTGCGGAACAGGAAGCAGGGGAGCGTAGCGCCAAATATTGCGAGGGCCAGCTTCAATTTGTTCGCGGGTGACTGTTCCGAAGTCATAGCTAACTTCGAGTGGGCCAAAGCATTCTTCGCACACGTGGCGTGGGCCGAGGGCAACTTGATTGCCGCATTCGCGGCAAACCAGGCCCTTGGCAGGGCCGAAATCAAGAGTGGTTTCAGTTGACATTTGTTCCCGTCGGTTTTAATTCAGCCTAGAAAACAACCGACTCTGGTTGTTGTTTGTTTCGATAAGTTACCGAGGCCACCAAGGGCTTGAATCATTGGAGCGGGCGACGGGAATCGAACCCGCACCATCAGTTTGGAAGACTGAGGCTCTACCATTGAGC
>CALDKR010000236.1 GCA_937898095.1 uncultured Rhodoluna sp. | reverse complement strand
AGCCGCTTTGAAGCCAGTGCTAACCGGATATATGCGCGAAAACAAGCGCTATGCCACCATCGCAATCGGATGCACCGGCGGAAAGCACCGTTCGGTTTCAATCGCTCGCAAAATTGCCGAACTACTTGAGGCAAACCCAGACTTATCTGTCAATATCAAGCACCGCGACCTAGGAAGAGAGTAGCCATGGCGCTAACTGCTGACCTAAAAGATGAATTAGCCCGCGTTGAAATCGGCAAGAGTGCCGTTCGTGCGGCGGAGCTGGCCACTATTTTGCGCTTTGCCGGCGGCCTTCACATGATTTCAGGCAAGATCGTGATTGAGGTTGAGCTTGACAGCTCAGCTATTGCTCGACGCGTTAGCAAAGACCTCAAAGAGCTTTATGGCATCGAAAGCGAACTTGCCGTCATCACTGGCAGTGGCATTCGCAAAGGCAACCGTTATCAGGTGCGCGTTCTCAAACAGGGTGACATTCTTGCCCGCCAAACCGGTCTTCTAGACCCACGAGGTCGCCCAGTGCGCGGTTTGCCAGCCCAGCTAGTTTCAGGGTCAATCCCCGAGACTCAGGCGGTCTGGCGAGGCGCTTGCTTAGCCCACGGCTCACTGACCGATCCCGGTCGCTCTGCTGCACTTGAAATCACCGCTCCGGGCAACGAAGCCGCAATGGCTTTGGTCGGCGTTGCACGTCGACTAGGTGTAGCTGCAAAGGCACGCGAGGTTCGAGGCGTTTATCGCGTTGTGATTCGCGAAGGAGAGGCTATTGCCGCCATGCTAACTCACATCGGCGCACACAGCCTGATGCTGCGCTGGGAGGAAATGCGCTTGCGTCGCGAAGTTCGCGCCACGGCCAACCGTTTGGCTAATTTCGACGACGCCAACCTGCGACGCTCAGCGCAAGCGGCTGTTGCCGCGGGGGCAAGAGTTGAGCGTGCACTCGAGATTCTCGGTGATGAGATTCCCGATCACCTGAAATATGCCGGCGAACTGCGCCTGAAGCACAAGCAGGCAAGCCTCGATGAACTCGGTCATCTTTCAGACCCACCTATGACCAAAGATGCAATTGCAGGGCGCATTCGTCGCCTGCTGGCGCTTGCTGATAAAACTGCCGAAGAGCGCGGAATTCCAAACACTGAGGCATACCTTTCAGACGACTTAGTGGAATAATCCCTCCGCAAATTTAGCTATTCTCAATAACCAAACCTAGGAGCAAATAATGACCAAGTACGTTCTTCCTGAACTTAGCTATGACTATGCAGCGCTAGAGCCAAGCATCTCGGCTCGCATCATGGAGCTGCACCACTCAAAGCACCACGCAGCCTATGTTGCCGGTGCAAACGCGACCCTTGACCTTCTCGAAGAGGCCCGCGCAAAGAACGATTTCACCTGGGTCAACAAACTTCAAAAAGACCTTGCTTTTCACCTTGGCGGCCACGTCAACCACTCGATTTTCTGGCAGAACCTAGCTGCAGCTAACACCGACCGCCCAGAAGGTGAATTGGCCGCTGCCATCGATGAATTCTTTGGTTCATTCGAGGCTTTCCAGGCTCACTTCAACGCCGCCGCTATGGGCATCCAGGGATCAGGCTGGGCTTTCTTGGCTTGGGATCACGTTGGCAAGAACCTAATCATCGAGCAGCTGTATGACCAGCAGGGCAACGTAGTAGCAGGCAGCTCGCCGTTGCTAATGCTTGACATGTGGGAGCACGCTTTCTACCTCGACTACCAGAACGTCAAGGGTGACTACGTGAAGGCATTCTGGAACATCATTAACTGGGCTGACGTGCAGGCACGTTTTGCCGCTGTAGCGAAATAAAAGCGCTTACAACTGGTAGTCTGAGACAGAAATTTTCCACCCAACGGCGCGTGGCTAGTAACAAAAAATAACCCCAAAACCACGCGCCTTTTTTGGCGCCCAAACCTCTTGGAGAACTAAGTGGCAATTCGTGTTGGAATTAACGGCTTCGGCCGCATCGGTCGCAACTACCTTCGTGCAGCTCTTGCAAAGGGAACCGAGCTTGAGATCGTTGCCGTCAACGACCTAAGCGACCCTAAGGCTCTGGCTCACCTGTTGAAGTATGACTCAGTGACCGGCCGCTTGCCACAGGATGTCTCAGTTGACGGTCAGAACATCATCGTTGGCGGGCAAATCATCAAGGTTCTTGCAGAGCGCAACCCAGCAGACTTGCCATGGGGCGAGCTAGGTGTTGACATCGTTATCGAGTCAACCGGCCGTTTCACCGACGCTTCAGCAGCAAAGGCACACATCGAGGCTGGCGCCAAGAAGGTTCTAATCTCAGCACCGGCAACCGGCGAAGATGCAACCTTCGTTATCGGTGTCAACGAGCACCTTTACGACAACGCTTCGCACCACATCATCTCGAACGCATCTTGCACCACCAACTGCTTGGCACCATTTGCCAAGGTATTCAACGACAAGTTCGGTATCGAGAACGGTCTTATGACCACCGTTCACGCTTACACCGCTGACCAGAACCTCCAGGACGGCCCACACAGTGACCTACGTCGTGCACGTGCAGCCGCTCTGAACATCGTTCCTTCGTCGACCGGTGCAGCAAAGGCAATCGGTCTGGTTCTTCCTGAACTAAAGGGCAAGCTAGACGGTTACGCACTTCGCGTTCCAGTCC
>CALDKR010000235.1 GCA_937898095.1 uncultured Rhodoluna sp. | reverse complement strand
GCGGGAAAGGCTGTCACATATTTCCAAAAAGCGAGAACACCTGTCATCCCCGAACTTTGTGTCGTGTCCGTGGCAATGGAAACATTGAGTTGATTCAAAGCCGCCAAAGGTTTCTCGTGATAAAATTCCTGCCAGGATTTTAATAGTTCTAGTTCTGGGAATAGATCGCCCATCGTTTTTTGCCAATCGGCTAGCGGGAATCGAGGGGCTTTTCCTTTCCAATAAAACAAGCCATTATATAAGTAGACCAAATCACGCAAGTCGGCTGAAGGAACAAAAGAAGGATTCATCGGAGCCGTCGGAATACCAGCTGCTAGTAAATTGGCTTGAGTGGCTAGGTCTTCTGAGGGATCGAATTCGGGTTTTTGCTTGCGATAGACCACCTCGGCATACAAGTTGTTAGCTTTATATAGAGGGTTTTCGGGTTCAAGGCTGGCTGCCTTTTCGTAAAAATAGGCGGCAGAATCAGCTGTGGCTAGCCGTTCGTATTGTAGCGCTAATTGGGTTAAAATCCGGGGGTCGCTTAAATCGCTCTTTTGTAGGGTGAACAAAGCATCAAAAGGACGGTTTTCTGTGGCAAATACATTCGCAAGCGCGACGGAGAGGGCAGGATCAGGATGGGTACTTTGGCTGGCGGCTACATAATAGGCAAAGGTTTCCGTGTCGCCTGCTTGTTGTGCCAAGGCAGCTAAACTTAAATTGCTCTTCGTGTTTATGCGGCTATGAAGTGTGGCATTCTTATAGTGGATTTCTGCCATCTGATGGTCACCTAATAAGGCAGATATGTCGCCGGTATAATTTTCTTTCGCGGCCATTCCCTGGTGATAAGCACCTGAATTGAAGGCAAAAACGGCACCCACACTCAAAATGACAACGCCTATTTGAATTAAATGCAGGGGCAGAAGTGCTGCCTTGTGAATGACTTTGTGGATGGGGAGGTTTTGGGCCATGAGCGGGCCAAAATTCCGGATAATAAATAAGGGGAACAGCAAAGCCATAATCACCTGGTTGTAAACCACGCTTGCCAATCGCAGACGCTCGCGCTCGCGAGAACCCTGAGAGGCCTGAGCCACCGCGGCGTCGCGAAGTTTGTCATTTGCGAGGTCTTGCTCGAGTGCTCGGAAGCGCATCAATTCGAACAGGGCGGCGAAGGTGCTGCTGAACAAGAATGTGTAGAGACAGTCTTCGATGGTGCGGTCGATAGATGCATCTCCGCCAAAAGCTGATGTGCGCAAGAAACCATAGGCGACAGGCAAAAGCACAATCGCTGCTCCCGCGAGCGCTTTGCGTAAACCGAAAGAGGCAGATAAGGCCGCCAAACCAAGCGACCACCAAACGTAAGGCGCATGTTCCAGAGGCAGTACAGAAGGTTGAACTTCAAATACCCAAAGCGCAATGTTGATGCTCACCGAGGCAAAGTGGAGAACGTACCAACGTCGACCACCTGTGAAGAACCAGTTGGAAATTGCCATACCGACGATGCTGAAAAGCGTGAACGAGATTAGCGGCCAGAAGAATATCGGCTTGTATGAGTTGATCTGAGAAAAGGCGTTGACCGACATCTCAGCGCCGGTCAGCAGCAGCGCGAGCGAATACGAACGCCCCAGAATCTTCTCAAGCCTGCGGGCCGCATAAGAAGACGGCATCGAGTGCAACACGATTGACCCTGTGTTTGCCACGCCTTCCGCCTCCCCTGTTTCTTCCGCTAGTGAAGACTTAATCTAGCGGAAGACACCGACACTATTTGCGAACTAGGCTCGCGACGGTCTCGAAGTGGTGGGTGTGAGGGAAAAGATCGAAGGCGCGGATGGCCTTAAGCTCGTAACCCTCAGCCAATAGCTGCTTTAGGTCGCGAGCGAGTGAAACCGGGTCGCAGGCAACGTAAACCACGTGCTTTGGGGCCAGATCGGTGATTGCCTTCACCTGCGGGCGTGAACCAGAGCGATAGTGAATGACCTGAAGCGTGACAAGTGCAACGTCGTCGTTCATGAAGCGCTCAAGAATCTCTGGAGTGATCATTTCGCAGTCTGCATCGACGTCGACAGAACCAGGGCCGCCGGTGCCATCGTTGTTTAGCGTGATCAGGTTCAAACCAAAATGCTCGGCGATGCCAGCAAGAATGAAGCGGTCAGTCGGAAAATTCGCTGCGTCGATAATCACGGTCTTGCGACCAGGGCGAGCCTTGATTGCGGCAACGCAGAGTTGATAGAAGTTCACCGATGTGGTGTCGCATACGAGCACCTGACCCTCGGCTGCTCCGAGAGTTGCGCGACCTAGTAGATTGCCGGTTGGTTGAGCTTCGTCGATCCAGTGTGACCAACCGTCGACGAGTTCGTTGCCCCATTCGCGAATCATGTATTCGTTAATCGCACTCACGGTTGCTCGCGGCAAACGACCGAGTGAGTTGCCATCGAGGTAACACATGGTTGGGTCGGTGATTACGAACTGGTTTTTGAAGTGCGCTAGCGAATCTTCTGCCTCGAGGCGTTCAGCGGTAGCGCGGTCGGTTGGGTCGCCATATTCGGCGAGCGACTTCGTTGGGCTCATAAGCCCAAATTACTATGCCGTTTAAGGCCTAGGCCAACTTCTGCTGCTTAGCCAACTGCTTGTATAGCGGCGTCGTCTTGAGCAGCTCTTGGTGAGTGCCGGTGCCGACCACTTCGCCGTCTTTCAAGACCACAATCAGGTCGCTGTCGACTACGGTTGCCAAACGGTGAGCAATGACAAACATGGTGCGGTTCTTAGCAACCACATCGATGGCGTCTTTGAGACGCTGCTCATTTAGGCCGTCTAGCGACGAGGTTGACTCGTCGAGCAACAGAATCGGTGGGGCAGCAAGCAGGGTGCGGGCAATTGCCAAGCGCTGACGCTCGCCACCAGAGAGCATGATGCCCTTCTCGCCAACCTCGGCGTCGAAGCCGCGCGGGTCGCGGTCTAGCACATCGGTCAGGTTGACCTCTTCTAGTACCGCGCGAAGCTCTTCGTCGGTTGCGTTCGGGCGACCGATCAGCAGGTTCTCGCGGATCGAACCGGCGAGTACCGGGGCATCCTGTTCGACGTAGCCGATCTGGGCGCGAACCGATTCGCGTGAAATCTCGCTGACCTTCTGGCCGTCGAGCAGAATTTCGCCAGAGCTCGGCTCATAGAAGCGCTCGATCAGCGAGAAGATTGTTGACTTGCCGGCACCAG
>CALDKR010000234.1 GCA_937898095.1 uncultured Rhodoluna sp. | reverse complement strand
GGCTGATGCTGTTCTTGCTGCAAATGGCTCCAACCTCGATCCATACTGCTCATCAGCTTGGCGGGCAGCAAATAGCGAGAGCGAACAGCGTCGAGTGGTGGTTGACCAAGTGGCCTCATTGACCGATCAAAGCGCAATCACGCTGCATCACAAACTCGTGGCCAGCAAACAAACCACCACAATTTAGAATCGAACTATGGCCGGCAAAATTCGCGCAAAAGACATTGATGAGGTCAAGTCGCGCATCAACATAGCCGACGTGATCTCTGAATATGTTGCCCTAAGGCCAGCAAGCGTGGGCTCACTGAAAGGACTTTGCCCCTTTCACGACGAAAAGTCGCCATCATTCAACGTTCGACCAGCCCAAGGTTTTTATCACTGTTTTGGCTGCGGCGAGGGTGGCGATGTCTACAAGTTTCTGCAGCAAATTGATCAACTCTCGTTCACTGAGGCAGTCGAAAAGTGCGCAGCAAAAATCAGCTTTGAGCTTTCGTATGAAGACGGTGCTGCGAACCCTGATCAAGGGCAGCGCACGAGGATCCTCGAAGCCAACGCAGCAGCTGCCGCTTTTTATCAATCCCAGCTCATGAGCGACGGCGCAGTCGTCGGTCGCGATTTTCTTAAGGGTCGCGGATTTGATCGCGATGCGGCAGTTGCCTTCGGCATCGGATTTGCCCCAAAAACTTGGAGCTCGCTCTTCGATCACCTAACCAAGCTCGGATTCACGGCAGAAGAACTAATTCAGGCTGCACTGGTCACCAAGGGTGAAAAAGGAACCTACGACAAATTTCGCGGCCGACTGATTTGGCCAATTAGAGACAGCACCGGCCAGACAATTGGCTTCGGAGCCCGCAAGCTGTTTGATGATGACAACGGGCCAAAATATCTCAACACGTCAGACACGTTGGTTTATCACAAGTCGCAGGTTCTCTACGGAATCGACCTCGCCAAGAAAGACATTTCAAAGCGCCAGCAGGTCGTTGTGGTCGAGGGCTACACCGATGTTATGGCCTGCCACCATGCGGGCGTGACTACTGCTGTAGCAACCTGCGGAACCGCATTCGGTGAAGACCATATTCGAATTCTAAATCGCATGCTTTCTGCCGAGCGTGACAAGCCAGCCGAAGTTATATTCACGTTTGACCCTGATGCTGCTGGGCAAAAAGCTGCAATGCGCGCTTTCGCCGATTCGCACAAATTCGCCGCACAAACCTTTATTGCCGTTGGGCCAGATGGCCTCGACCCTTGTGACTTGCGTTCGGCAAAGGGCGACGCAGCAGTCGTGGCGATGATTGAAGCAAAAAAGCCGTTATTCGAATTCGCGATTAGACAGCGAATAGCCAAATTTGACCTAAACACCGTCGAGGGGCGTGTTGGGGCTGCTAGGGCAGCAGCCCCGGTGATCGCCGGCATTCGAGATGCTGCTCTTCGACCGGCCTACATTCGTGAACTGGCCGGCTGGGTTTCACTAGACGGCAACGAAATTTCGGGATTAGTCGAAAGCGCCGTTCGTCAGGGTGCAAAAGAAGCCGTATCGGGGCTTCGTGTTGAGGGCAATGCAATTCCTGCGAGCTCATCGGCAGCCAGTTCAGCAGTTTCTGGTCAAGGTGATGAGCCGTCAGTTTTTGGCGACAACCCGGCACTAGAAACACTCAATCTGAATGACCCGATTATCCGTTTTGAGCGCCAAGTGCTAGAGGTTTTGGTTCAATTGCCGCTGGTTTATGACTCATCGGCGCTTGAGAAAATTGCCACTGTCGGTTTCAGCACACCAGCGCACAACGTCATTCTTCGCACCATGTTGCTGGTCGCGGCTTCGCAAAAGTCGGCTGACTGGCTAAACCAAATCGCATCAAGTTTGCAACCTGAATTGCTAGGCATGCTTCGTGAGATTGCTGCAAAAGCGTTGCCGGCGGCAGATGAAGCCAGCCTGATTAGATACGGCCAGGGTGTCATTACAAAAGCCCTTATGAATTCCCTTGCTCTAGAGAAAGCTCAGCTGTTGGCTGCACTTAGGCGAACAGATGCCTCGGCTAACCCAGATGAGAGTGGGCGAATCCAACGAGCATTGGTTGATTTAGAGGCGCAGCGCCGAAAGCTTCAGGGCTCATGAAACCGCAAATAGCAATCGAGCCAAAAAAGTTTGACTCTTATGTTGCGGCTGTTGCAGAGTCAGGGGGAGAAGTCGTCGATCTGAACCCCGAAGTCACATCACTTATTTGGACTGACTATTCGGCCCCAGATTCGCTCGAGGCACTTCTTAAAGAAAACCCTCAGATAACTTGGGTGCAACTGCCTTTCGCGGGGGTAGACGCGTTTGCGTCGGTAATCAAGTGGTCTAAGGGGCGACCTGATTTGCGCATTACTTCTGCAAAGGGTTCTTATTCAGAGCCGGTTGCAGAGCACGCCCTAGCCCTTTCATTGGCATTGGCTCGAGTTATTCCAGAGCGCGCTAAGTCGACCACCTGGGGTCGAAAATTCGCCTTCAGTTTTTATGATTCAAACATCGTGATTGTGGGCGGGGGAGGCATCACGACTGAGTTGCTCAAATTTCTCGTGCCCTATCGAGCGAAAATAACCTTAGTTCGAAATCGAGTCGGGCACGATCTTGAGCAGCACCACCAGGTTTCATTCAAAGAAATCGACGAAACACTTAAAGGTGCAGATCTGGTTATTCTTGCGTGCGCACTCACGGGTGACACACATCACCTAATAAATCGTGATCGCTTGGCAATGATGAAACCAACTGCCTATCTCGTCAACATAGCGCGAGGCCCCGTTATTGACACCGATGCCCTCGTCGAAGCTCTAAATAGCGAGCAAATAGCGGGCGCAGGCCTAGATGTCACAGACCCCGAGCCGCTGCCCGACGGTCACCCGCTCTGGAGTGCAAAGAACGTATTGATAACTCCGCACACGGCCGACACAAAAGAGATGGTTCTGGCGATGTTTTCTATGCGAATAAAAGCAAATGTGCTTGCGCTGCAAGGCTTAGGGCCTTGGGTTGGGCAAGTTGACGCAGAGCTTGGATACTAATTCGTTCAGCCACAATTTTTAGCCACCGGGATTTTCACCGAAAAATTTTGGCTATTGGTCAGATTCAAGAACTTTATTTGCTAATGTAAGAGGCTGCGAAAGCATTCCTCGGTAGCTCAATTGGCAGAGCAATCGGCTGTTAACCGATAGGTTC
>CALDKR010000233.1 GCA_937898095.1 uncultured Rhodoluna sp. | reverse complement strand
CAGACGTGTGCTCTTCCGATCTCGGAGTGAACACAACATTCAATTCGACAGCGCCTGATGAAACCTCGAGTGCTGGTCTAGTGGTGCGCATTGCGTCACCCGCGACCATCACACTGGCATCAATCGGATGCGCCGAAAGCCTGCTTGCAGCAGCTTCGACGACAACCATTCGCGGGCCATTAGCGGTTTCGACGACTTTCACGTCACTTGGCTCAGCCAGGTTTCGCACGACAGTCGAGACTTGGTTTTTGCTTGGGTCAAAGCGTCGAATCGCGTGGTTATAGGTGTCGGCAATCAAAACCGAGCCGTCTGGGAGTTCATCGAGACCCAACGGATGCTGCAGCAGGGCCTGATCGGCAGTGCCGTCAACGTGGCCAAAATCGAAGAGTCCGGTGCCGACTAGCGAGGCAATTTTGCCATCTGAAATCAGGCGCAGCGCTGAGGTTTCGGCGTCGACAAGCCAAACCGCACCGGGCTTTGCGGTTGAAATCTGCAACCCTGATGGCTGCGCAAACCAAGCCTCGCTCAGTGCACCATCGACTAGACCTTCGTTGCTGGTGCCGGCAAAAATGCTCAGCTCACCTGCGACAAGGTCGAGATTCCAGATTCGATGCTCCCCCGCCATGGCGATCAAGAGCTGACCCTCGAGAAGCGCGATGTCCCAGGGGGTTGAAATTCGAGTTTCAAGAGCTGGCCCAGAGGTGGCATCGTTTTGCATCCACTGCACACCGGTGCCGGCAATCGTTGAAACCATGCCGGTTTCGACGTTCACCGCACGAATCAAATGGTTTGCAGTGTCGGCAACTGCAAGGTGAAAGCCAAGTTCAGCGGCAAGCTGAGCCGGCAAGAAAACCGCACCGTATGGCTCGGCAAACTGCGCAGACACAAAATCGCCATCAACTGCACCGCGCACGCCAGAGCCGATTGTCAGCAAGGCTTCGTTTGGGTTTTCTGAAGACACCGCAATTAGCGAGTGGCCGCCTGAGTTGCTAACCAAAAGGTCGGCGCCATTGAACAACTCGCGCAACTCCGCCGGAATTAGTTCGACCTTGCCAGGCTGCTTGAATAACTTGCCATCTGGCTCGGGCGCAACATAAACATCTTTGCCGCGAATCAGCGAGCCGTTAGCTTCATATTCAGCGACGAGCTCTTCGAGCAGTGCGTCAAGCGCGTGAGCGTGGCCCTCGCCTGAATAATTCGCCACAATCTTGCCCAGTGGGTCAATCAAAACCAAAGTTGGCCACGCGCGAACACCATAGCTGGCCCAGGTTGACATGTTTGGGTCGTTCAAAACTGCGTGATGAATGTCGTGGCGCTCAATGCCAGCAGCCACAGATTCTGGGCGCTTCTCGTGTTCGAACTTTGGTGAGTGCACGCCGATCACGGTCAACACATCGTGATATTTAGCTTCGATTGGGCGCAGCTCGGCAAGCACGTGGTGGCAGTTCACGCAGCAGAGGGTCCAGAAATCTAAAAGCACAAATCGGCCACGAAGGTCTTCGATTGCCAGATTGCGGCCACCGGTGCCGAACCAAGTGTCGCCAATCAGCGCCGGCGCGTTGATAACTGAAGCCATTAGTGCGCTTGCTTCTTCGAAGAAATAACTCCGGTGTTGAATCCGGCTAGGTGCAAACCCCCGTGGAATCGTGCGTGCTCAATCTTGATGCAACGGTTCATGACCACGTTAATGCCCGCCTCAGTGCCAAGTTCGCCGACCTCTTCGTTGAAGATTCCGAGCTGCAGCCATACGGTTTTTGCACCAGCCGCTTGAGCCTCTTTGAAAACCTCTGGGCAGTCGCTTGGCTTGCGAAACACATCAACGATGTCGGGCTGCTTTGGCAGATCGGCAAGGCTCTTATAAACCTTGTCACCCAAAAGCTCATCAATCATCGGGTTTACAAAATAAACCTCGTATGTGCCCAAGCCCTTTAGATAGCTAGCCACAAAATATGAGGCGCGTGCGCGGTTATTAGACGCGCCAACGATTGCGATTACTTTTGACTCTTGCAAAATGCGCAAACGCTCGCGGGCGTTTGGCTCGACCCAGCTCATCGGGTGACTCCGGTTGCCTTGGTCAGCGCTTGGTCGAGATCCCAGATGATGTCTTCAACATCTTCGATTCCGACACTGATGCGAATCAGGTCTTCAGGAACACCAGCCGCAATTAGCTGCTCTGAATTCAGCTGCTGGTGCGTGGTTGACGCCGGGTGAATAACCAAAGTCTTGGCATCGCCGATGTTGGCTAGGTGGCTCATCAACTGAACGCTGTTGATAAAACGCTCGCCAGTTTTGCGACCGCCTTCGACACCGAATGAGAACACCGCGCCTGGGCCCTCTGGTGTGTATTTTTGCGCGAGTGCATAATCTGGGTGATCTTTGAGCCCTGAATACTTGACCCAAGAAACACGCTTGTCTGCAGCCAACCACTCAGCTACTTTTTTGGCGTTTGAAACGTGGTCGCGCATTCGCTGAGAGAGTGTCTCGACACCCAAGAGCAGCAAGAATGCACTGTGCGGCGATAGTGACGGCCCGATGTCACGAAGCTGTTCGGTGCGCAGCTTGGTCAAAAAGCCGTATTCACCGAAGTTGCCCCACCACTGCAGGTCGCCATATGCCGGAACTGGATCGACCAACGTTGGAAACTTGCCGTTATCCCAGTGGAAGTTGCCTGAGTCAACAATCACGCCACCGAGAGTCGTGCCGTGGCCACCAAGGAATTTGGTTGCCGAGTGAATCACGATGTCAGCACCGTGTTCGATTGGGCGACACAAATATGGCGTGACTGTGGTTGCGTCAACGATTAGCGGAATGCCGTTTCGGTGAGCTACGTCAGCAATTGCCTCAAGGTCGGCAACGTTGCTAGATGGGTTTGAAACAACCTCGACAAAAATCAGCTTGGTGTTTTCTTGAATTGCGGCTTCATAGTCTGCTGGGCTTGAGCCCGCAACGAATGTGGTCTCAACACCAAAGCGACGAAGAGTCACGTCGAGTTGCGTCACAGTTCCGCCATACAGGCGAGATGAAGAAACGATGTGATCGCCGGCGCCGGTTAGCGCAGCAAAAGTGATGAATTCGGCTGCTTGACCACTGGCAGTTGCAACTGCACCAAGGCCGCCCTCAAGACTTGCGATGCGCTCTTCGAGGCTAGCCACAGTGGGGTTGCCGATGCGGCTATAGATGTTGCCATATTTCTGCAGAGCAAAAAGGTTGGCCGCGTCTTTGGTGTCATCGAAAACAAACGACGTTGTCTGATAGATGGGCACTGCTCGCGCGCCTGTGGCCGAATCTGGAACCGCACCCGCGTGAAGTGAACGGGTTTTGAAACCAAACTTGTGGTCGCCTTGTTTTTCGCTCATCTGAACATTAAACCTGTCTTAGTTGAAATGCTGAAATTGCATTGGGCAGATTGCTAAACCCAGCGGAGCGAGCGCTTCTCAACCAAACCGAGCAGCACATCGGTGAGCTTTCCAAAAATGGCCAGCAGCAAAATAGTCAGAAACAAAATGTCAGTGCGGCCGGTGTTTTGACTGTCGAGCAGCAAGAAGCCAAGGCCCTGTGAACTGGCAATCAGCTCGGCGGCAACCAGGAACAACCATGACTGAGCGAGGCCAAGTCGAAGGCCAGACAAGATTTGTGGTGCTGCAGCTGGAATCAAAATTTGAGCCACCAGGCTCGGGCCGCGAAGGCCATAGGTGCGGCCAACCTCAATCAGGTTGCGATCGACTGATTTGAGGCCAGCGGCGACTGTGGTGAAAACCGGAAAAAATGCGCCGATTGCAATAAGGGTTAGCTTTGGTTCTTCATAAATTCCGAGCCAAATCAACAGCAACGGCACCCATGCCAGTGATGGCACTGCACGAATTGCAGAGATGATCGGGGTTAGCAATTGGCTAACAATCTTTGATAGACCAACTAGAGAACCGAGGATGATGCCGATGCTGGCGCCGATTGCAAAACCGATGCCAACACGTTGCGCGCTGATTCCGATGTGTGAAAAAAGTGTTTCGCGCTCATAGAGCTCTTTTGCAGCGAGCAGAACGTCAATCGGCGGTGGCAGCTGACTGGCGCTGAATGCGCCGCTGGTGGCCGCTGTTTGCCACAGCACCAAGAGAGCAATCGGCAGCACGATGCCAAGCGCAAAACGTTGAACTGATCTCAATGGATTAGTTTTTGGTTTGTCTGACATCGTGCTACCGCCCTCTTGAACTTGTGTTGCTTGTTACTTCTTGATTGCCTTCTTGGCAAGTGAAGCGTCATAAAGGCTGGCAAGTGCGGTGTTTGCCGCGTCTGCTGACTTGATGCGCGCTTCTTCGACCAATACTGGGGTGATGCTCTTCAAGATTGCTGCCTGAGTTGCCCCCGGAACAATGCTGACGTTGATCTTGGTGCGGTTCAGAAGAACCTTCTTGGCCTCGCTGGTCTTGATGTTTGATGCCTTAGCAAGGATGTCAACGACGTCTGATCCGTTGTCTAGCGTGAACGCACGAGCCTTTTCATAGAGCTTCAAAACAGTGACCAACTGTGCAGGGTAGCTCTTGATGGTGTCTTCGTTGGCGCTTAGAACGCCCCAGCTGTTGAACTTTGCGTTTGAGTAAATGATCTTTACACCAGAGTTCTGCTCGGCCTGCGCGGTTAGTGGGTCAAGACCTGCCCATGCATCCACCTGACCAGCAACTAGTGCCTTCTGGCCATCTGCGTGAGGAAGGTTGACGATGGTGACATCTTTAGAGCTCAAGCCGACTGAGTCGAGGGCTAGCAACAGGTGAAAATATGGGTCGGTGCCCGATGCAGCTGCAATCTTCTTGCCTTTTAGCTGCTCAATTTTTGCGATTGGGCTGCTCTTTGTGACAACAATCGACGCCCACTTAGGCTGTGAGAAAACACCGATCGTCTTAAGCGAGGCACCGTTTGCACGGGCGGTGTATGCCGGAGCACCCGCTGATGATGCCACGGTGATTGCCTTCGCATTTAGTGACTGAAGT
Source organism: uncultured Rhodoluna sp. (assembly GCA_937898095.1). GTDB lineage: Bacteria > Actinomycetota > Actinomycetes > Actinomycetales > Microbacteriaceae > Rhodoluna. The sequence continues at coordinate 3,342 of CALDKR010000233.1, read as the reverse complement.
GCTGCCGCGCTGCTTGCTGAGTAGACCCATTCGACCTTGGTGTTGGTCTTCTTGAACTCAGCCTCAGCCCAGCCCTTGTCTTTGATTAGCAAGCTCAGTGGGTTCCAGTAGGCATAGTCAAGCTTGATGGTCTCAAGTGAAGCTGCGTTTGCAGCAGGTGCGGTTGCAGTCAGGGTTGCGACTGACAGCAGGGCCACTGAAACTACAGCGGCAAATTTCTTGATTAGGTTAGTCATTTTTCTCTCTTGGTTTTGAAGCTTTGAATAATTCGTGACTTCGATTTATGGGTGAATTCCGAAGCGAGCGAGAAGTTCGCTGCGCAACGGTGCAAGTTTTGGCGCGCTTCGGTCGCGCGGGCGGGCAATAGAAACCTCAACGGTCTCAGCAATACCTTTGCCGCGCTCGCCAAGCACGATTACTCGGTCTGCCAGATGCAGGGCCTCATCGATGTCGTGGGTCACCAAGATCACGGTTGCGCCGGTCTCGCTGGCAACCTCGAGCAAGAGGTCTTGCATCTGAAGGCGGGTTAGCGCATCGAGTGCAGCAAATGGTTCGTCAAGCAAAAGCACACCCGGAAAACCGCTCAAAGCACGAGCAAGTGCCGCACGCTGAGCCATTCCGCCAGAAACCTGACGCGGAAGGTGCTTTTCAAAACCTGCCAAACCAACTGCAGCAATCAATGAGCTGATCACGTTGCTGTGAGCCTTTGCGCGTGAACCGAGTTGAACATTCTTTTCAATAGTGCGCCATGGCAGCAACCGTGGCTCTTGAAAAACGACACCGGTTCGGTCGTCAATCGACACAACTTCGTGGCCGTCAATCTTGACGCTGCCTGAAGTTTTAGTCTCAAGACCCGCAATGAGTCGAAGCAAAGTTGACTTGCCACAGCCTGATGGGCCTAGCAGCACCACAATTTCACCCTTTGCAACTTCGAGAGAGATGTCGTTCAGCACATTGACCGCGTTTGCGCCGCGACCAAAAGTTTTGCTCACGTTAGTGAGCGAAACCTCGGCAGGCGAAACTGCGATTTCGTTGTGCTGAAGGGCTTGTGAAAAAGACACGTATTTTCTCTCGGCTGTTGACTGAAGGTGGACTGGGGTGCAGGGGGCAACTCGACTAGCGAATTAGCCCCGACATCATGCTCATCATCGAAAAACGAACTGATGACATGATGCCCCTTTCTGCCCACCCCTCAGTGAGTCGTTTGACTCAGGTTGCTGAGAGCTGTGTTGTGAAGAGTTTATAAAAACTCACTCAACCGGGGTTCATGTGTTTCGTTTTATTACATGAGAGCCACCTGCGAGAATCGAACTCGCGACCTGCTCTTTACGAGGGAGCTGCTCTACCAACTGAGCTAAGGTGGCTTGCCTGCAAGACCGAAATCTGCATTGCGCGCTCGAACATTCTATTTCAAGCAAGAAAAAGCCCCGGCCGTGATGGCCGAGGCTTTTTCTGTCTAGCTTTTGACTAGTGCTGAACAGCCTTGCCGATGTCAGCTCCAGTTAGTGAACGAACCTCAAGCTCGGCATACTTTGCAGTGTTGCGCTCGTTAGAGGTCACGGTGCCTAGCCAACCGAAGAAGAAGCCCAGAGGAATCGAGATGATTCCTGGGTTAGCTAGCGGGAAGTAGTTGAACTTCGGGCTAGTTTCGTCAACGTAAGGAATAAGGCTGGTTGGCAAACCAGTCACGTTTGGCGAGAAGACCAGCAAAATGATTGCTGCCGCTAGACCACCATAGATAGCCCAGGTTGCACCGCGAGTGTTGAATCTCTTCCAGAACAGTGAGTAGAGGATTGCTGGCAAGTTGCCCGAGGCAGCAATAGCGAAAGCTAGCGCCACCAAGAAGGCCACGTTTAGACCCTGCGCACCAATGGCTAGAGCGATCGAAATCGCACCAATCACACCTGCAGAGATCTTCGCAACGCGAACTTCTTCTTCTGGGGTTACGTTGCCACGCTTGATGACGTTTGCATACAAGTCGTGAGCGAACGATGACGATGACGCCAAAGTTAGACCAGCGACCACAGCCAAGATGGTTGCGAATGCAATTGCGCCGATGATTGCGAGCAGAATCGCTCCACCAGTCTCGCCACCAATTTGCTCACCAAGTGCACGTGCAAGCTGAGGAGCAGCAACGTTTCCTGATGGGTCAACTGCGACCAAAAGCTTCTTGAGCTCTGGGGTCAGGCTTGAGATGTTGTCCATGTTGAAGCAAGCGGTAGTGCCATCACTGATTACAGCACCGGTCTTGTCAACGAAGCAACCATTGGCGTCGACCTTGAAGCCACGGAGCAATGTTGCTCGCGAAACCAAAGCTGCAGCACCAAAACCTAGAACAGCAGTCATCAAATAGAAGGCACCGATGTTTCCGATGGCCCAGTTCACTGATGTGCGAGCTGCCTTGGCAGTTGGAACGGTGTAGAAACGAATCAGGATGTGAGGCAAACCTGCGGTTCCTAGTACCAATGCCATGCTCAGAGAGATGAGGTCTAGTTTGCTGATGAGAGTTGCGGTTGGGTCAATCGCGCCGGCTGCATCGAGGATGTCTTTTCCGAACTTTTGACCCGGTTCAAGTAGCCCAGGAACGCCAGAGGCGTCACGAGCCGCGCCGAATAGCTTCGATAGGTCGAAGCCGAACTGCCAAAGAACCAAAAGGGTTAGCAAAATCGCACCGATCATCAGCAAGAATGCCTTCACGATCTGAACGTATGTGGTGCCCTTCATTCCGCCGACTGTTACATAAACAATCATCAAAATGCCCACGGCCACGATGATCCAGTTTTTGATGCTTGGGTCGCTGATGCCAAGTAGCAATGAAACCAAAGCACCGGCACCAACCATCTGGGCCATCAAGTAGAAAATCGAAACAACCAATGTTGAGGTTGCTGCAGCACCGCGAACTGGGCGCTGCTTCATGCGGAATGCAAGCACGTCACCCATGGTGAAGCGGCCTGAGTTTCGCAGTGGCTCAGCGACTAGAAGCAGTGCAACCAACCAAGCAACCAAGAAGCCGATTGAGTAGAGGAAGCCGTCGTAGCCGAACAATGCGATCATGCCCGCAATTCCGAGGAACGATGCAGCAGACATGTAGTCACCGGCAATGGCTAGTCCATTTTGGAAACCTGAGAATGAAGCTCCGCCGTCATAGAAGTCAGAGCTGTTTTTCTTGTTTGAGCGACCGGCACGGAAAACCAGTACCAGTGTGAAGACTACGAACGCGACGAACAGAATCGCGCTTAGCGTTGTTGAATCCATTACTTAGCCAACTCCTTGTCAACCTTTTCGCGCAGGGCGTCCGAGGGGCCGTCAAGCGAGTGTGATGAGTGGCGCTCGTAGAGCCAC